>JAVYMB010000009.1:0-14748 GCA_038740145.1 Candidatus Norongarragalinales archaeon
CATTGCGGCGCCAGCGCTTTGCCCGCCGACTAGTTGCCCAGGCGACTCGAACGAAAAAATAATGTCGCGGTCTGCAATGCTTTTGTTTGAAAATGCTGACGCAAAGCGCGCGGCGGTTTCAGCGCTGTACTGCGTGTCCGGCTCGACGAAAGGATTCGTGTTCACGAGAATGCGTCCCTTGCCTAAGCGGATTTCCGCGGTTACGTTGCCGACAGCGCCTTCTCCCGAGTCGCCGCGAACCGCGAGCACGCGCAGCGTTGCGGTAAGCGTTTCTTCAGGCAGTTTCGTCAACGCCGCGCTGGGTTGAACACTTGGTTGCGCGGTTTTTTGAATTATTGGTTGCGCAGTTATTTGAACAGCTGGGCAGACTACGCCGTTCGCGCTGCCTTCCTTTTGGTTTTGCGTTACGAAACTTGAAGCGAAGCCTAAAGCGAAGCCTAAAGCGAAAACGAGGAGTAGCGCTGCAAGCAAAACGGTTTTCGGTGCCGCGAAAGTTTTTTTCTGGTTTAAACGAGTCACAAAACAACGCCTTAGAGTGTCGAGTGAAAAGACGCTTAAGCAGGTTATTCTTTTTCTTTCGCCACGTTTTTAAAGCCAGTGGAAATAACATTTCGTTTTACCGTGAATCACGTTTTACGCGACAAATGCTGTCGGCTGATTCGAAGCTTAAAACACAAAAAACGGAAGGTGATTTGAAGAATGAATGAGGCGCTTGAACTCTTCGCGGTGTTCTTTCTAGGAATCGTTTCAATCGCTATATCGCTTTACCTAGCCAAGCGCGTGGGCGCTATGAGTGCTGGCACGCCTAAAATGCAGGCGATTAGCGCTGCTACGCGCGAAGGCGCGATGGCGTACTTGAAGAGACAATATCAAGTCATTACGGTTTTCGCGCTCGCTATAGCCGTGGTTCTAGGTTTCGCTATTGGTTGGAACACCGCGGCGGCTTACATCGTCGGCGCGCTGTGCAGTGCGGTAGCTGGATTCATTGGAATGAACAACGCGACGAAAGCCAACGTGCGCACCGCCGCAGCGGCGACGCGCAGTTTGCGCGACGGACTAAAAGTTGCTTTTTCGTCTGGACTCGCCACGTCCCTCAGCGTAGTTGGAATCGGCGTTGCTGGCGTAACCGCAGTATACTATTACTTGACGAGTTTCTCTGGCGCAAGCCTCGTTGACGCCACGAACGTTTTGTTCGGCTTCAGCATGGGCGCGAGTAGCGTGGCGTTATTCATGCGAGTCGGGGGAGGCATTTTCACGAAGGCGGCTGACGTGGGAGCCGACCTAGTAGGAAAAATCGAGAAAGGAATTCCTGAAGACGACCCCCGCAACGCGGCGGTAATCGCAGACAACGTTGGAGACAACGTGGGCGACGTCGCTGGAGTCGGCGCAGACTTGTTTGAGTCTTACGTCGGCGCGATAATCGCGGCGATGAGTTTGGGCGCGCTCGCGTTCGGCTTGAAAGGCGTGCTGCTTCCGCTTTTAATTGCAGCCGCAGGCATAATCGCTTCACTGTTCGGCGCACTCTTTCTGCGAGGCAAAGGGCGAGTCGAAAACGCGCTGCGCAACACCAGCATTGCAGCTGCAGTCATTTCAACTGTTTTCTCTCTCGCGTTGGTTTACTTCTTGTTCGACGGCGCGCTCGGCGCGTTTTACGCAGTGCTTTCAGGCATAATAGTCGGCGTGACGATAGGCTTCATTTCCGAGTACTATACTTCAACTAAGTTCAAGCCAACTCGACACGTTGCACAGTCCAGCACTACTGGCGCGGCAACCACGATTCTAAATGGTTTTGCCGTAGGATTACAAAGCACGGTTCCGACTATCGTGTTAGTGTGCGTTAGCACGTGGGTTGCTTTCGTCTCCGCCGGCATTTACGGAATAGGACTTGCCGCGGTTGGAATGCTTTCAACGCTAGGAGTAACGCTTGCAGCGGATGCTTACGGACCAGTTGCAGACAACGCCGGCGGAATAGTTGAAATGTCTGGATTGCCGCACAGCGTGCGCAAACGCACGGACGAATTAGACGCAGCTGGAAACACCAGCAAAGCGATTTGCAAGGGCTTCGCCGTAGGCAGTGCGGCTTTAACAGCACTCGCTTTCTTTGCGGCTTACACTCAAGTCTCCAAGCTCGCTGCAATTGATTTGATGAACGCTAACGTCGTTATCGGCGTGCTGCTCGGCGGAACGATTACTTTCCTCTTCGCTTCGCTCACGATTCAAGCGGTTGGAAACACGGCGTTCAAGCTAGTCGGCGAAGTGCGCCGCCAATTCAAATCAATGCCGGGCATAATGAAGGGAACGCAGAAACCGGATTACGCGCGCTGCGTAGACATTGCCACAGTCGGCGCAATTCGCGAAATGATTTTGCCTGCGATCCTCGCAATCGTTTGTCCCGTCTTAGTCGGGCTGCTCCTCGGGAAAGAAGCGTTAGGCGGCTTGCTTGCTGGCGCGCTCGTCACAGGCGTCTTGCTCGGCGTCTTGATGGCGAACGCCGGCGCTTCTTGGGACAACGCTAAGAAATTCATCGAACAAGGAAATTACGGCGGTAAGGGAAGCGACGCGCACAAGGCAAGCATAGTCGGCGACACCGTAGGCGACCCGTTCAAAGATACTACGGGGCCGTCGATGAACATATTAATCAAACTAATGAGCATAGTCGCGCTCGTAAGCGTCGCCGCCTTGGCGGCTTAGCGGAGGAGCGGGACAGGGTGAAAAAATCAAAAGCGTATAAAGTAATCATAGCTGTCTTCGCCCTAATAATAGCCGTCGTGTTAGCTGCAGATTTTTTTCCGGCTTTGTTTGCAGTAAATTTCGCGAAAGCATTATCGTGCAACGTCAACGAGGCTGTTGCGCGCCTGACGGGCGAATGGGCGCTCGGCTTAAACACTGACGGAAAGAGTTTTCCTTACATAGAGTGCGATTTGGACAGAGGAGGATACGTGAAAGCGAAAATAACGCAGGGCGCGGAAAGCGTAGACGTTTGCTATCACTGGGGTTGGTGTAGTTCAGGCGGGCAGGACTGCGGGTGGACGCTGGTTTTAAGCGGTTCAGAGAAAAACGGTTTGTACGATGAAGTCAAGCGTTTGGCATGCGGCAAACTTGTTTCCAAACGCAATTCCGATGAAGAGTACTGCCAAGGAACTGTTTTCGATGATTCCGCGCGAGTGCAGGCGGCGTGCCTCGCGGGAGAATTCGAATACGCTGGAAACGGAATAAAAACCCTGCGTTTAAAACAAGAGGTAAGCAGGTGTACTTACCACGTAGAAAAAGGTCCTTCGGACTGCTCGAAACAAGATTAAGTCGCTACTTAAACACCAGCAAACAGAATCAAAATGTTTTTTAAACGCCGTAGTAATAGTATTAACCGCGAAAAAAACCTGATTCTAGCGACTTCGGGTTTTTTACCTAGGTTTTTTTCTTTTAATTGAAATTAGTTGAAAAGGTGGTGGGGAAGGCATGGAAGACTTAGTTGCTGAAGCGTTGAAGGCAAAAAAAAGCAGCGGTAGGAAAGAAAACGAATTTTTTGAAACCCCGAAAATAATGGTTATCGGCGCAGGCGGAGCAGGATGCAATTCAATCAACCGCCTAGCACGCATGGGCGTGAAAGGCGCAGAACTCGTCGCAATCAACACCGACAAAATGCATCTCCAAATGATTAGCGAGAGCGCGAAAAAAATTCTCATCGGCGCTAGCATTACGCGAGGACTTGGGGCCGGCGGGTATCCAGAAATCGGTGCGAAAGCAGCGGATGCTTCGCGCGACGCCCTCGAAAAAATGTTGAGCGGAACCGACTTGTTGTTCTTGACTTGCGGACAAGGCGGCGGAACTGGAACGGGAAGCAGTCCCATCATCGCGGAAATCGCGAAAAAACAAGGCGCGATAGTAATCAGCATCGTGACTTACCCGTTCGCGCTCGAGCGCGCGCGCCTCGAAAAAGCAGACGCGGGAATTGAAGCGTTGCGCGAAAAAACAGACACGCTTATAGTCATCGACAACAACCGCCTCGTCCAACTCGTTCCCAACCTTCCCATAGACCAAGCGTTCAACGTAGCCGACGAAGTCATTGCGCGCGCCGTGCGCGGAATCACGGAAACGATTACCACGCCTTCACTCATAAACCTCGACTTCGCAGACGTCCGCGCTGTCATGAGTAACGGCGGCGTGAGCATGATTGCCGTCGGCGAAGCGAAGGGACCGAATCGAGTCGAAGAAGTCGTGGCGAACACGCTCACTCACGCGCTTCTCGATGTTGATTACACTGGCGCGAGCGGCGTCTTGCTACACATCACGGGCGGTCCCGACATGACTCTCGGCGAATGCAACGCCATCGGCGAAGGCTTGACGGAAAAAGTCGACCCCAACGCTACCGTGATTTGGGGAGCGAGAATCGATCCAAGCATGGAAGGCAAGATTGAAGCAATAGCGATTTTCACTGGAATAAAGAGTCCTTACGTCCTCGGAAAAAACGCTGGAGGATTGAAAACGCAGCGTCGCGAGGAAGGATTTGAAGACATCGACTTTTTGTAACGCTTTTTTTTCGGCTACGCCGACTGTTTACATTTAATCAGCACGAAGCAGCACGCGCCTTTGCCAAACCAAGTTTTTCGAGCACTAACGCTACGTCGCCTTTCTTGAGTTTGTCCGCAGTTTTGTTTCCGCTTTTTAAAACGAAAGAGTGCTCTGGAGTAGTCGTGATTTTATTTTTTCCGACGTTGACTTCAATCACTTCGCCATCGTAAAAACGCCGGTTGAGGGAATGGACGCGCGCGGCAACCACTTTTCCACGCGCGTCGGCGCATAAAACAAATACTTTTTCTTTGAGAGGCAGTGCGAGCGCTTCATAGCCATCTTCGCGCCGCTCGACTAGGGCGGGATATTTCACTGCGAATTTTCGCCACAAGGATTCGAAAGAAACCTCAACGAAACGCTTGCCGCGTTTGACGAATAGGCGTCCGTCCACGATGCTTTGAAAAGGATCGTGACGAACGTCGCCGAGAAGCGCGCCAGCGCGCGCACCCGTCGCTTCAATGAACGGCGCTTTTTTCTTGTCGCTGTTGTCAACGAGGAGTTTTACTCCGTCTCCTTCGGCGAAGAGACGGCCGCGGCCGAGTTGCGCGCCAAGCATCATCAAGCCGCCGATCGCGAACAAACCGATTAAGAGTGCAGCTGTAATCACGTCGCCTAATTCTTTTCGCCCGAATGAAAGCAACAAGAAGGAAACAATGAAAATGAAGAAGACGTAGACGAGGTTTAAGTTGCTCGCGCCGAGTTGTTTTTTCATTCGTTCTTCCTCGATTTTCTTTTTGCCTTCTCCTGCCTTTACGACTTCAATCACGGGTGCGTTTTCTTCTACTGGATTCGGCTTGACGAGAATGTCTTGAAGTTCTTCCACCGGCAGGAGTTCAGCCATCGCTTGCGCGAGCATTGATTTTCCAGTTCCAGGATAGCCCACGAGTAAAACATTTCGTTTTTGCGTCGCCGCCTTGCGAATGATTTTGCGTCCGCGTTCTTGCCCGATGATTTGGTCTATGAGCGAGTCGCTCAAGCGCACATCTGCGGTTGTCTTTAATTCTTTAAAAAACCGCTTCGCGTCACCATTTGCGTCGAGCGAGCCGCCGCTGGTTGACGTCGGCGTTTTCGCCGCGAGCGCAACGCCCACCTTTGTTTCAGCGGCTGTAGCTGCTTTCTTCAACGCTTTGACTGCCTTGGTTGTTGCACTACCGCTTCGCCGCTGCACGCGGTTAAGCGTTTTAAGCGTTTTCCTTTTTTTTTCAGGCATAAACAACGAAACCTGCGAGTTTAAAACTAAGCAGCGGAATAATTAAAGCCCCGCGAGTTTATTAAAATGTGTCTTGCGTTTTAAACGCGTTTAACGCTTTTTTTCAGGATTAAAATGATTCGCTTAGTCGTTTTGGGGAGCGCTGCGGCTTTGCCTAGCCCGCGGCATTTGCCGAGCAGCATCGCAGTAAAATACGGCGACGTTTTCTTGTTCGACTGCTGTGAAGCCGCCCAGCGACAAATGATGAAGTTCGGCGTGAGTTACGCGAAGTTGCGCGCTGTTTTTCTCTCGCACTTGCACGCCGACCACTGGATTGGACTCATCGGGCTAAGCCAAACCCTCGGTTTTTTCGAGCGCAAGGAACCCTTGATGGTGTTTGGACCTAAAGGAACGAGGCGCTTGCTTGAAGCGGTTTTCTCGCAACGCGAACTCGCGCCGTCGTTTCCAATCGAAGTCAAAGACGTCGAAGAAGGCGTGGTTTTCGAAGACAAATTATTCACCGTCGCCGCTTTTCCCGTAGAGCATGAAACGCGCGCCCTCGGCTACTCGCTTGAAGAACGAGAAAAAACGAAATTCGACGAAGCGAAGGCGCGTTCTCGCGGCATTCACGGCAGGCTTTTTTCCGAAATCATGGAGAAAGGAGAATTGATGATAAACGGAAAAAAAGTCAAACTCAAAGACGTAACGTTCAAGCAAGCAGGAAAAAAAATAGTTTTCAGCGGCGACACTAAGCCTTGCGCGAGCGTTGTGCGCGCAGCCAAAAACGCTGACTTGCTAATTCACGACGCTTGCTTTTCAGACGACGAAAAAGAGAAAGCGGCGGAGAAAGCGCATAGCACCGCGCGGCAAGCGGCGGAAATCGCAAAGAAAGCCAAAGCAAAAAAATTGTTGTTGACGCACTTCAGCAACCGCTACGACGAAAACCGCTTGAAACTCGTCGAAGAAGCGAAAAGCGTTTTTCCTGAAAGCATTGAAGCAAAGGAAGGACTCGAAATACTTGTTTAAAGCCCGCGGGAGGCGTTTTTTCTGGCTGAAGAAAAAACCAAAGAAGCGAGCGGAAAAAAGGAAAAAGAAAAAACAACGGCGAGCGGCGGCTCGAACCAGCAAAACGCCTTGCTCGTCATCGTGTTCGTCGCGGTTTTCATCGGCGTGTTCTTGCTCGCTCGCTCGCTCAAGCCAAGCGAAGCCGAATACGAGTTTCAAGGCGTGCGAGTATTGTGCGCGGCGTGCGGAGGAGACGCGCAAGCAGCGCTTCGCGCCGCGCTCGCAAAGCCAAAGGTGCTAATGCGGCAAGAACTAGTCGGCGCGAATTCAAGCAAAAACAGCGTGATCGCGATTGTTTCAGGACAAATCGCGGCGAATTTTCGCGCGCTCAACAAAACTCTTTACGCTTTCGGAGTCGTCGACGGCAAGCCACTAATAGAGTGCAACGAATACACCGACTACTGTTCCAACCAAAGCATTGAAGTCGCAGTCGGCGCCTGCAACTGCGTGAGAATCGACGCTTTGCGCGGCGTCGTGCGAGTCGAAGGAAGCGAGGAATGGTTCAGCGAAAACAATTACGCGCGCGTGATGACGATCGCGGGAATCATTGGCGGCGCTATTTCTTAGTGACGGGCGTCAGCAAGCCGTCGAATAGTCTGTGAAGCTGATTGCGGCGCTTCAACCACTCCATTAAACCAATTAAATTCGGGTATTGAGGATACAGCGATTGAACTCGCATACTAGCGTAAAAAGCGTTTCCAATCTCGGTTGTCGTAACTTCCGCTTCGGCTTTACCGACTTTTTTGGCGTACGCGGCTGACAACGCTTTAACCCGCGCTTGGTCTCTAAGAGCATTATTCAATATGTCACTAGCCGCTTGCAAATTACAGTAAACGTGTTCGTGCATCAACTCGCTCCTGTAACCCGAAACCACCCTGCCAACGTCAACGTGGTTTTTCGCGTTCATCAATTCTCTTTCAACTGTTTTAAGCAGATTGCGGCGGCCGTGAACGAAAACAAGCGACTCGTAAAGCCGGGCCAACCACAAGGCAGACAAGATCTTGTTTTCTATTGCTACTGCGCCTATTTTCAAGCGAGCGACGGCATTCAAGCCATACAAAAGACTATCTTCACTCAAGGAAATCGCGTCGCTTAAACTAGCGTAAGGCCGCAAAACCCTCGTAAAATCAACATATTTGGCCGCTCGCAGTCGTTTCTTCGGCAAATTCCAAAAACCTTGAACACTATACTGGTAAGCAAAGGAAGCAAACCTACGCACGAACTGTTCTCGCGCTAAATGGGGTTTTTTCACGTCTGCGATAGAAGCAAACTCTTTTTCTCCGAACGGGTCTTGAAACTCTTGAATGCAGTCGCGAAACTCTCTCCGAATCGCCATTAAAACACCAATCGCGTGCGTTGAGCCGCGAGTTTTTATATGCGCGCGCAGATATTTAACGCATGCTGAAGCACAAGAAAGAAAGCGAATTTTCCGAGTGGTTTCTAGAACTCGTGCAGGCAAGCGAACTCATGGATTATGGACCAGTGCAAGGATGCATGGTGGTGCGCGAGCGCGCTTACGCGATTTGGGAACGCATTCAAGAAGAGTTCAACAAGAAAATCAAGGCGGACGGAGTACGCAATGTTTATTTCCCCTTACTTATTCCCGAGTCGTTTTTGAAAAAAGAAGCCGAGCACTTCGCCGGGTTCGTGCCTGAAGTCGCTTGGGTGACGCAAGGCGGCAACGACGAACTTGGCGAACGCCTCGCGTTACGCCCGACTAGTGAAACCATTATTTACGCTTCCTTCGCAAAGTGGATTTCTTCTCACCGAGACTTGCCGTTGAAAGTCAACCAGTGGTGCAACGTCGTGCGGTGGGACACGAAAGCGCTTAAGCCGTTCCTGCGAACGCGCGAATTCTTGTGGCAAGAAGGACACACGGCGCACGCGACGCGCGAAGAAGCAGTCGCGCAAGTCGGGCGCGCACTAGGGTGGTATAAAGAAATTTGCGAGGAACTCCTCGCTTTGCCGGTTCTCGTCGGCGTGAAGAGCGACTCGGAAAAGTTTCCAGGCGCCGAGTACACGACTACTTTCGAACTCCTTATGCCTGACGGCAAAGCACTGCAAGGAGGCACAAGTCACTTGCTTGGGCAGAATTTCGCGAAAATGTTCAACATCAAGTTCAAAACTGAAGACGAACGCGAGGAATTCGTTTGGACTACTAGTTGGGGAGTGACGACAAGGCTCATCGGCGCGCTTGCCGCGATTCACGGCGACAACGCTGGACTCGTGCTGCCGCCGCGAGTCGCGCCTTTGCAGTGCGTAATCATACCGATTTTTTACAACGAGGAAGAACGCAAGATGGCGTTGTTCAACACCACGCGCATAAAAAAGGAAATTGAAGCGAAAGGAATCAGCGTGCTAGTCGACGATCGAACTGAGCGCACTCCAGGATGGAAGTTCAACGAGTGGGAACTCAAAGGTGTGCCGATACGCATAGAAATCGGCGTGCGAGACATGGCTCAAGAAGGCGTTACAATCGTCCGCCGCGACAACGGCGTAAAGGAATTCGTGCGCAACGAGAAAATCGCTGACTTCGTGGAATATTTGCTTAACGACATTCAACTCGCACTCTTCCGCCGCGCAAAAGAACGACTCGAGGCTGGAATCAGTGATGCGCGCGACACCGACGACCTAAAGAATCTTCTCGACGAGCGCAAGGGATTCGTGCGAGCCGCGTGGTGCGGCGACGCCCGCTGTGAAGAAGCAATCAAAGAGGAAAGCGGCGCGAGCATTCGCTTGATTCCATTCGACGACGCGCCGCGAGGCGAATGCGTTTTGTGCGGCAAGCCAAGCAAAGCAACCGCGTTCTTCGCGCGCAGTTATTGACGAAAAATCAGTATTCGCGGCGCTCGCCGCGCTCGCTGAATAGTTGCTCGCTTCGTTCGCCTCTCCCGTTAAAATCGCGTTGGTGGCGGTAGCGCGGTTCTTCCGGCGGGCGGTTGCGGCGCTTCACGACATTCGTGATTTCGCCTGCAAGCTTGTTTTGTTCCTCGCGCGAGTCTTCAAGGAGCCGCATTTCCTTTATTTTAAGTTTGTTGTCTGCAAAGCGTTCAGTGAAAACGCCTGGGTTTCGCTCGACGAGTTTCTTTGCTAGGACTTTCAAGTGTCTTCCTTTGACGCGTCCCAAAAACAATTCACTCTCCGCAAAATTTTTTCAATTCAATTTTTTTCTTTAATAGTATTTATAGCCCCGGGCGGATTCGAACCGCCGTATACAGGTCCAAAGCCTGTTGTCCAAAGCCCGCTTTTCGCACCTTCGCTTCAAGCGTTTGGCCGCTAGACGACGGGGCTGCGAGCATTTTTTATGCGCAACGCCTTTAAAATAACCTTTGGGTGAAGCGTTTTTTTTGATTCGCTCGAACGACGAACTCGTCGACGAATTAGTGGCGCGCCGTGCAATCAAGACGCGGCTCGTCGAACGCGCGTTTCGAGCGGTGGATCGCGCTCTTTTCGTGCCGCCTGCGTTGCGCTCGCAAGCATACGAAGATTGCGCGCTGCCCGTCATGCTGGGGCAAACAATTTCGCAACCATTCATCGTCGCAACCATGACTGAAGCCCTTGAGTTGCGCGGCGGCGAGCGAGTGCTCGACGTTGGCACTGGAAGCGGGTACCAAGCCGCGATTCTCGCGGAAGTCGTAGGAAGAAAAGGAGGAGTTTTCGGAGTCGAGCGGTTGCGGCCGCTCTTTAACTACGCTAAACAACGACTAGCGAAATACGAAAATATCGCGCTGCGCTGCGGCGACGGCTCGCTAGGGTGGAAAGCAAAAGCGCCTTTCGACCGAGCGCTCGTAGCCGCCGCGTGCCCTCGCTTGCCGCAACCAATCGCCGAGCAAACGTGTGAAGGTGGAATAATCGTTGCGCCAGTCGAAGGAATGCTTTGGCTTGAACTCGCCGTGTTCCGCAAGATGAAAAGCGGCGGTTTAAAGAAGCGTTCGCTTATGCCAGTTGTTTTCGTGCCGCTAGTCGGCGAATGCGCTTACAAAGACGAAAGCGTTTTTGAAAGCTTTTTTTAAAAGCGGCGCGCTTATGCATTCGCGAGTTGATGTTTTTGAAGAGCGAAAAAAACAAGGACGGCAAGAGCGACGGCTTCGGTTTGACTGTCGTCGGAGCGCAGTGGGGAGACGAGGGAAAAGGCAAAATAGTTCACACTCTCGCCGAGCAAAGCGACTTGGTCGTGCGTTTTCAAGGCGGGCACAACGCTGGACACACTGTCGTTTGGAGCGGAAAAAAATTTAAAATGCACCTCCTTCCAAGCGGCGTCGTGGCAGGCAAGCGCTCATTAATTGCGGCAGGCGTTGTAGTCGACCCGCGCGCGCTCAAACGCGAGGTTTGCGAACTCCGCGCTCAAGGAGTAGTAGTCAATCCTAAAACGCTTGGAATCGACTTGCGCGCTGCAGTAATAATGCCTTGGCACGCGGCGCTCGACGAAGCGCGGGAAGCACGCGGCGCGGTTTTTGGCGCTGCAATCGCGAACGCGAAGCGAAGCACTCAAGGCGTAATAGGCACTACGAAGAGAGGCATTGGCCCTGCTTACGAAGATCGAGCCGCGCGATTCGGACTAGTTTTCGCGGATTTGCTTGACGCTAACGCGCTCAAGGAAAAAGTTTTCGCGTTGCACCACTATAAGCAGCGGTTGCTACATTCAATGCACTGCGGACTCGCTGAAAGCCCACAAAAAATTTACACGGAATACGCAACGCTTGGGCGCGAATTCGCGGCATTCGCTTGCGACGCGGCAAGCGAAGCAGCCAGCGCAGTGCGCAACGGCAAGAGAGTACTTTTCGAAGGCGCGCAAGGAACCTTCCTCGACGTCGCATTCGGCACTTACCCGTTCGTCACGTCTTCAAGCACTATTGCTGGCGGCGCGTGCGTCGGCGCAGGCGTGCCGCCGAGTGCGATAACGCGCGTGGAAGGAGTCGCAAAAGCGTACACGACGCGCGTTGGAAACGGTCCTTTTCCAACCGAGTTGTTCGACGACGTCGGCGCGCACCTTCAACGAAAAGGCGTGGAGTTCGGCACGAGTACTGGACGCAGCAGGCGTTGCGGTTGGCTTGACGCCACCATGCTTCGCCGCGCAAACGCGCTCAACGGTTTTGACGGCTTGCACTTGACGAAACTCGACGTTCTCGACGGCTTGAAGGAAATAAAAATCGCGGTTGCGCTTGAAGTCGGCGGCCGCACGCTTAAAGAATTCCCGATTCTCGCGCGAGACGCGCAACGCGCTAAACCAGTTTACGAAACCCTGCGGGGCTTCAAGCGCGTGAATTGGAAGCGCGTCGTGCGCGACGGTAGAAAAAAAGGTTTCGACGCGTTGCCGCCTGCAGCGCTCGCTTTCGTTCGCAGAATCGAGGCACTCGTAGGCGTGCCGATTCTCAGCGTGAGCGTTGGCGAGCGCAGGGAAGACATTGTTTTTGCGAATCGGCATTCGCGGGTTTATTCCTAAAACTTATTAAACCATTGAAACAATAGTAATTACGGCGATCGTTGATGGCTAACCCGAGGGTAGGACGATTGATGCATCCAGTAAAAAAAGTACCGTTAGACATTCCTCAGTATGTTGAAACAAACCTTGAAGAAGGCGGCCATTTTCCCGGAATAAAAGCGCACTTCGTTCTCCACCCGTTAGTAAATATCAAAGCGCAACAAGTTTTGAAAAGGCGCGTTGAAACTTTTTTGAATACCTTAAATAAAAAATTGAAGGAGGAACTTGCTAACCAGGGAGTCACTGAAGCGCAATACTGGCCAATTCAAATAAGGCAGTTGGATATACAAGCTGAAACGCATGAGGGTTGGCCGTACAAAAAATTTGGAATCGAAGCGAACGCTGGATTCATATTTTTAGGTGGAGGCGCGAACGGCGAGAAATCAAGGTATAACCTTGCAACCCAGCAAATAGCTTTAACAATACTCAAACGTCATTTCAGAATTGCCAGAAGAGGCGTTAAAGGCATAGTCAATAGGGTGAACGCCAGGTACGCCAAAGTTCCTTGTTGACCGCCTGAATTCTTCAACCGATTTTTTCGAATTCAAACTTGTAGTCGCCGTCGGCAACTCCTTTCCACGCCAACTCGAAAGGCACGTCTTTCGCGAGCCCGCCAGTGTTCGGCAAGTCGATTACAGTCGTTAAATTCACTGCCAGCAACTCTGGACTCGACTTGCGCACGATGCGCGTTTGAACAGTGAAAGTTTGCTTTTCGTTGCTTGGATTCGAGAACGAGCAAACGCCTTGAACGAAGAGCTTGCCGCCGCCGAGTTCAAAAGGAAGAATGTTTTGCGGGCTGCCGAACTCTTGGTTCAACTTGCACGAAACGCCTGCGCTGCCGCCGAGGCGTGAAACGAGGAGAACTACCGCCAAAATCGCTACTAAGGCGACGAGCAAGTATTTAAATTTCGTGGGATGCCGCGCCGCGTCAGCGATTCCGCTTGGAGTTGTTACGGAACGAAGGTTGTTCGCGAGTTCTTCGGTGAATCCCTTGCGCCCTCCAGGAATCGCTTCGGCGCCGAGTGGCGCGCCTAGGCAAGCATCCACGTTTACTTCAAAAGAGTCATTCGCCGCGTCAAGCCAAATTCGGTAGAAAGGAACATAATATTTCGTGAAAGCGCTTACGACGACGTTTTCCTTTGAAACGCCGAGTTGCGCCGCGATTTTAGCGCGCGCCGCTTCCTTCACCTCGCTCGCATCAATCGCCGTCGGCTCTACTTCACACTCCGTGCCTTCAGGAGTCGATCGGCTTTTCTTTAAGGGGCGAGCGACTATGACAGACACGAAGTCGTTTATTTCGCCTGTGTATGCGTTGAGAGCGGTTTTTCCCGTTGGCGCTGGACCCTGCGTGCCCGTAATGTCGAACGAAAACAACCAGAAAGGAGTGTAAACGAGTTTGACGTCCGTAATTTCAGCGCTTAGTTGCTTTTTGCGTTTGAGTTCCTTCTCGAGCACTCCCAACGCAGCTTCAGGCGTCAATACTGGCTGCAGCGCAATCGCGTCAAGAATCATTTTTGAATCGCAGTAACTAAAGCGACGGCTTCTTAAAAAACGTTTATATTGCGCATCGGCGTTTCCGTATTCGGTGGACAAAGGTGAAGTTTTCGCGACTCGTGCAAGTCTTCGAGGAAATCGAAAAGAAGAGTTCACGGTTAGCCATAACGCACGACGTCGCAGAAATATTCAAAGCGTGTTCGCCGCGCGAGGCAAAACGAGTCACGCTCCTCATGCAAGGAATCGTGGCTCCTCCGCACGAAGGAATAGAACTCGGAATGGCGGACAAGCTCGCAATGCGCGCGATTCAAATCGTTAGTGGAAAAAGCGAGCGTGAAGTGGAAGCAGCTTACCGCGAGAAAGGCGACTTGGGCGACGCGACTCAAGAACTCATCGCGAGCAAGAAGCAACACTCACTCGCGCGAAGCGAACTCACCGTCGAAAAAGTTTACGAGAATTTCTACAAAATCGCGACTGCGGCTGGCGGCGGCTCGCAAGAACAAAAAATCAAGTTGCTTGCGGAACTCCTATCAAATGCCGAGCCGAACGAAGCGAAAATAATCGTGCGCTTCGTCACGGGAAACTTGCGGCTCGGAGTCGGCGAAAGCACGATTGTCGACGCGTTAAGCGAAGTGTGCGCAGGCGACAAATCTTTAAGTCCCGAAATCGAGCGAGCGTTCAACTTAACGAGCGACTTGGGCGCAATCGCGGAACTACTACTAGAAAAAGGAATCAGTGCGGTTAAAGCAATAAAGCCGAAGCCATTCAGCCCAATCAAACCCGCGCTCGCCGAGCGACTCGAAGACGCAGAGAGCATAATCGAGAAAATCGGTGGTGGGCCGGGAGGTGAAGGATGCAGCGTTGAAGGAAAATTCGACGGATTCCGCCTCGCGGTGCACAAGAAGGGCTCGCGCGTCGAATTTTATTCTCGCCGGCAAGAACGCGTGAC
>JAVYMB010000010.1:0-14365 GCA_038740145.1 Candidatus Norongarragalinales archaeon
CGCTGACTTTTTCGGTGAACCGGACGAACTGCAGGTAGGCGGCTGGGTTGGCGCGGTAGCCGGACAACTAGCGGCGCTGGGTGCCGAAGTCGTTGTTTACGCGCGCCCGTTTTCGCGCAAGCAAGCCGCGTTGTTTGACTCGAAAATCAAGGTGCCTACTGCGAAAGGAAAAAAGCTTTCGTTCGTGCCAGCGCGGCGCGCGGCGCGCGAAGGCGAAGTGACTCGCGAAAATTGGGTGTTGAGATTCAACGCTGGCGATTCCTTGCGCCTCGGCGATTCTTTCGTTACAGCGCCGCGGTCATGCTCGCTCGTCGTCCTCGAGAGTGAAGGCACGTTGCCTTTTTTTCACGAGGAACTTGAGCCAGCCATTGAGGTGCTCGGCAAGAAAGTAGATGTCGCCTTGTTTTCGGGTTTTCACTCGATGCGTGAATCGCGCGAGTCCAGAAAACAGTTCGCCTTAGTCGTAAGACACTTGAAAGCACTCCAGAAATCGAAGCGCGTTTTGTTGCATTGGGAATACAACCCGTTCGAGTCGCCTGCCCTAGAAAAAAAATTTCTTGCGGCGTGTCGAGGTGTTTTCGACAGTATTGACGTGAACGAGCCGGAACTAGTTTACCTCCTCGAACTCCTCGGTTGTAGCAAACAAGCGAAGGAAATCGAAAAGCAGGAAAACGCGTTCAGCATTTTCGAAGGAGCGAGGCGCGTCTTAGAGAAACTCAACCTCAAGCGAATTCAAGTTCACAGCGTTGGATTCCACACCGTAGTGCTGCGAAAGCCTTACGCGGTTTCGCCGCAACGCGTGCGCGACGCGTGCTTGTTTGCTTCTCTCGTCGCGACGACAAAAGCGCTGACGGGTGCTCGAGTCGTTACGCTCGCGGACTTGAAAGCGTCGCCAGTCGCCAGCGTTTCAGACACGGGCTTAAACCAATTAGGCGTTCTCGAGGCGGCGATCGCCCCCGAACTCCTTAAAACAATGAAGATGAAATTTTCTTCGAAAATGCGGCGAGAATACTTTGCGAACGGCATAATCGAGTTGCGCGACTGCTTTGTTCTCGTCGTGCCGGCGCCGATTGCAACGACGGTTAAAACCACGAGCGGGTTGGGAAGCGTTTTCAGCGCTGTTTTCGTCGCAAAAGAACGCAGTTGATCGCCCTCAAGATTTTTTTTCAGAATTTTAGCTGAGTTGAAATGGTTTTCAAGCTTTACAATACTTTGACGCGCAAAAAACAAGTTTTCGAAACTCTGTCGCCAGGCGTTGCAAATATTTACACTTGCGGTCCGACGGTTTATCAGTACGCCCACATAGGCAATTTCCGCGCTTACGTCTGCCAAGACTTGTTGCGGCGGTGGCTCGAGTATCGTGGTTGGCGAGTCAAGCAAGTGCAAAACTTGACGGATGTTGACGACAAGACGATTGCGGGCGCGTTGAAAGAAAAAATTCCTCTTGCTCGTTACACGAAGCGCTTCGCCGACGCGTTCTTCGAAGACATCGCGGCATTGCGCATTGAGCGCGCCGAGCATTACCCGCGTGCGACCGAAACGATTTCCGAAATCGTTGCACTCGTTCAAAAACTCGTCGAGAAAGGCTTCGCTTACAAGAGCGGAGACGGCTCGGTTTACTTCGCGGTCCACAAATTCAAGGACTACGGCAAACTGTCTAAGATGAGTTTAAAAGGCTTGAAGGAAGGCGCTCGCGTAGCGCAAGACTCTTACGACAAAGAACACGCTGCCGACTTTGCTTTGTGGAAAGCGTGGACGCCGCAAGACGGCGACGTCGCTTGGGATGCGCCGGCTCCGCTGGGGCGCGGGCGTCCAGGGTGGCATGCCGAGTGCAGCGCAATGGCTTTAAAGTTTTTCGGCGGTGAAACGCTTGACGTCCACGCTGGCGGAGTAGACTTGATTTTTCCTCACCACGAAAACGAAATCGCTCAAAGCGAAGCCGCGACAGGCAAACAATTCGCGCGTTTTTGGTTTCACAACGAGCACTTGCTCGTCGACGGCAGGAAAATGAGTAAATCGCTTGGAAACTATTACACGCTTCGCGATGTGCTGGCGAAAGGCTATTCGCCGCTCGCGGTGCGTTACTTGTTGTTGTCGGCGCATTACCGCCAACAACTCAACTTCACGTTTCCTGCACTTGACGCCGCGCGAGCAGCAGTAGAAAGATACAACGAGTGTTTGCGCAACTTGCGAGATTATAAGCCGCCGCTTGGAGTCAAACCCAATGAAGAATTCACTGAGAAAATAAAGGATGCACGCAAGCGTTTTGAAAAAGCGCTCGACGACGACCTTGACGCGCCGTCGGCTCTCGCAACTGTTTTTGACTTCGTGCGCGACGCCAACGCCGCGCTCGCCTCAAAAACGCTTGGTCCAGAACAAGCAACACTCGCGCTTGCGTTGTTCGACGATTTCGAAAAAATTGTGGCGTTGCGTGAAGAAAAAAAAGCGAGCGCTGAATTAGCCGCGTGGGTGGAAGCGAAGCTGTTGGAACGCGAGGCGGCGCGCAAGCGGCGCGACTTCGCTCGCGCTGACGAGTTGCGCAAGGAAATTCAAGCGCGCGGCGTAATCGTTGAAGACGCGGTTGAAAAAGATGGCAAGCCAAAGTGGCGTTTAAAGTGAGCGCCGACTAATCGTGTAAACCTTTTTATTGTAGTTGCTACGCTTTATTTCAAAGGTGCGTTGTTTTTGAAGCGTTTTGTTAAACGCGTTTTACTACCTGGCGCGACTGTAGCTGCTTTGGTTTCGGGCATTCTTGCCGCGCGAGGAGCGGCGTCGGCGCGTAGCCGTAACGAGGCGCTTAGAATTCTCTCGCGCGACCACGGAGTTTCAACAGTGGTTTTAACTGAGGCGTATGAAAACGGTTGGAGTTTGAACGCAGCTCGCGCTGCGGAAATACTGGCTTCAGCTACTTTTCCCGGTAAACGACTAACTCCAAAATTAATTAGGCGGGCGGTTGGCGTTTTAGACACTACCGAAGTTCACCCGCAACCTGGTTGGGCGGTTCAACCTAAAAAGTTTGAAGCGGCTTTAATTCCGCGTACTCACGAAGACGCTGTTCGTTTAGCTAACGCTAAAGCGAATTACTTGGCTCGAGATTCTGCTGCGGCTGCTAGACGCGAACCGCATTCAGCGCACAGTGAAGTTGAGGCTCGCAGGTTGCGTTTTTGGCGTGAAGCCCAAGACCTTCTAGGTTACGGTCCCGAAAACGATTTGAGCAAGGGAGTACTCGAGTTAATGATGTTGCGCCGCGCTGGAGTCAAAAGCAATGCGCCTGCAGTGACGCGTGATTCCTTGAATCCACGCCTTCTTCGTAAAGTTAGGAGTTTGAAGCCGCGACTACCCCCAAAGCGACCTCCAAAGCGCACTGGTCACAGTGGCGACGCTTACGCTTTTCGAGGCGCCGCTCAACCTCGCCGCCCGCTTGCTCGAAGCGCGCTTCGAATGCGTTGAATCGTTTTAAAAGCTTTTTACTTAACTGTTTTAGAACGGGTTTTAATTTCGATTCAATTTAACGCTTTTAACTCGGGTGAGTTTAAAACGAAGTTCAAGACAACGGCTGAAATTGTTGTTCCGCGGGACGCGCTCGAGCAAGTTATTGGGCAAGACGACGCCGTGCGTCTAGCGCGTCTTGCCGCAAAACAACGCCGTCACCTTTTACTCGTTGCGCCGCCAGGCACTGGAAAAAGCATGATTGCGCAAGCAATGGCGTCGCTGTTGCCGAAGCCAACTGAAGAAATCGCTGTCCTCCACAATCCAGAAAATCCAGAACGCCCTTTTTGCGAGGTTCGGACGCTGGCGCAACTCGCCGCAGAAAAAAACGCGGCACAAAAACTCAAGTCAAAACTCGTCGAGCCAAGCGTTGTTCCTTCTTTCGTTGCCGAGCGCCTTGGATTTCGGTGCAGGCACTGCGGCGCCTTAAGCAAGGCGAGCGAGCGAGAATGCGGTAATTGCGGGAGCGACAAGTACGCGCCTCTTGGAAGCGACGTTCTTGGACCAAGCGCTTTCCTCGGCGTTCCGCAAGAACAACAACTTCAAAAACGAGTTCACACGACGCGGTTGCGCGAAGACGGCGAAGAAGAAGTAATCGTTTACGAGCGCGACGACGCCACCCAAAAAATTCGCGTGCTCGACCAAAAAACGCTTGAAAAACTCGAGGCGTTGCAACGCCACAAAATGCGGCGAGTCATCGTTCCTTTCAATCGCAAAACCTTCGTCGCCGCGAGTGGCGCGAGCGAAACCGAGTTGCTTGGCGACGTCCGCCACGACCCATTCGGCGGACACGTCGCGGCAAGCGGCACTTTGCCTTACCAACGCGTAGTCGCGGGAGCAGTTCACGAAGCGCATCAAGGAGTGTTGTTCATCGACGAAGTCGGCGCGCTCGCCGGCGTACAGCGTTTTCTACTAACGGCAATGCAGGAAAAAACTTACCCTATCGTTGGGCGCAATCCTCAAAGCGCTGGCGCGAGCGTGCGCGTGGACGGCGTTCCGTGTGACTTCGTCCTCGTTGCAGCGACGAACATCAATGATTTGCCCGCGATTTTGCCGGCTTTGCGCTCGCGAATAACAGGCAATGGTTACGAAATTCTTCTCAACGTTTCGATGTCGGACAACGACGCGAACCGAGAAAAAATCGCTCGCTTCGCCGCGCAAGAAATTCGCAAGGATGGCAGGATTCCGCATGCTTCGCGTGCAGCCATAGACGTCTTGATTGAGGAAGCGAAGAAGAAAGCAAAACAACTCGACAACCAAGACGGTGCTTTGACGCTGCGCTTCCGCGAACTCAGCGGCGTAATTCGTCTCGCTGGCGACTTAGCGAAAGACGAGGGCTCTCCGCTAATCGAAGCGCAACACGTCGAGCAAGCCGTGCGCCGCGGTAAAAGCATTGAAGAACAATTGCGCGAGAAATACGGCAGCGTTTTCAGCGGAGCGGCTAGCGAGTTTCGCGTTGCTTCGCCGCGCGGCGAGCAAAAAGAAATCAGTTGAACAACCATTTATTAAGTTTTAACGAACTCTTGCTTTGTCTGTGCCTTAACCAATTTTGCATCCCAAGCACTGTCGTCGCCAGAATAATTAGTTTTCGCTACTAAAAACCTTGCCGCAGTTTTTGTTTTAACTCTGCTTGCGTCAACCGCGTGCCTAGTTTTCGCTTTAACCGCGAAGTAGTCGCCCTTTGTCGGCGAAATCCACTTTCTACCAATAAGAAACCTTAGTTTAGGTTTTGCCTCGAAAACAAGGAAATGCTCGTCAGCGCGAGCGTGAAAGTGCGGCGGCACTCGCTCGCCGCCGCGAATCCGCACTTCTTGAAACAACAACTGTGTTTTGTAAAGAAACGCTATTACTCGCTTGTCGTAACCTTTGCCGCGAATCCAACTCGATTTAGTTTTAGTCAACGCTCGTTTCCACCGCATTGGTTTAAGGGCTTTACGTGCTTTTTTTCACTCGGCGAGAATGATTTTGATTCCTTCAGGCTTGCGTGAAATGTTGCCGCTGCGAATGCCAGCGACGAAGCGAACGCTTTTTTGCTCGGCCAAATCAAGCAGGCGCTGCGTCACGATTCCGTCGAGCACGATTGCGTTAACGCTGCCGGTACTCGATTCGCCGAGAGTCTTCATAATCTCGCGAATAGGCACTTCGTTGACGGTGCCGCCGTCCGCGTCGAGAAACCTCGCCTTCAACGAGCCCTCGAGTTCCTTCAATAGCGCGCGCAATGCGGGTGCTTCTTTAGGCTCTGGTTCGGCAGGCGGCGCGGCTGGCGCCGTTGGCTGCGTTGGCGCTGGCTTGACTAAACGTGGTTCCATCGGCTCAAGGCGTTCGCCGCGTTCGTGAGCTTCGCCGCCGTGCGGCTCGAGTCGCTCGCGCGACGTAAATCGTTCGCTTCGCTCTTCACGCTGCGCTGGCGGTTGGCTGGGCGTAGTCCTCGAAAAAACAGGGCTTCCGCCTTCGGCTCGCTCGCGCATTATGTCCGCGTAACCAGCGACTTGCTCCGCTGGAATGCGCGAGCGGAGGCTCTTAATAATTTCCTTGCGCGTGAGTTCTTCGACTTCCTTTCCAGGCGGCGCGCGTGCAACGAAGTCTACGTCAGTCGCGTTGAGGAGTTCGCGCAAAATAATGTCCCCGCCGCGGTCGCCGTCGAGAAACACCGTAACTTCTTTTTTTCTGCTTAACTCCACGATTGTTTTGCCTACGTTTGCGCCGCCGACCGCTATCACGTTCGTGATTCCGTTTTTGAGGAGGTTTAAAACGTCGGCGCGTCCCTCTACGACTATTATTTCGTCGGCGCTAGTGATTCCAGGTCCAGCGGGAAGCGCATCTTCGCCGAACGAGCGAATTTCCGCGGTTTTGAGATTCTCGGAAACGAGTTCGCGTAGCTCTCGGCTTTCAGGAATCTCGGTTTCAACAAGGTTTTTGAGGAGGTTCTTCGCGCGTTCAAGCACTTGCTTGCGCTTGAGGTTGCGCGAATCCTCGATTTTCTGGACTGTGATTCGCGCGTCGCACGGCCCAACTCGATCTACGATTTCAAGCGAGGCAGCGAGAATACTCGTTTCAACCATGTCTAAGCTTGAAGGCACTAGAATTGTCCCACTCGTTTTTCCACCGCGGACTTGTGCGTCAACTTCTATCCTTCCGATTCGCCCGTTTTTCTGGAGTTCTCGCAAGTCGAGTTCGTCTCCGAGGAGTCCCTCGGTTTGCCCGAAGATGGCGCCGACGATGTCGGGCTTCTCCACGATTCCATCAATTTGAAAGTTCGCGCGAACTAGGTACTTCACCGCGTCAACGTAAGTCTTCGCCATTTACACCTCACCCATTTCATTTTTTTCGTTTACTTTTCGTTTTCTCCCGTTCTTAAGTCGCTTTTTTTTCCTTTCCGTGAAAGCATTTCTTCCAGGCGTGCAAGCGCCGCAGGCGCGTCTTCCACGCATGCGACTCCAAAGAGCCGCGCAAAATTTCGCCGCAGCGCTGCGTCTGGCGCGGCACCTTCTGCATTCAACGCTTCGCGAATTTCGCTGGCGCGCCTCTCGCCTTCCTCGTCAAAGTCAGTGAGGACAACGATTTTTTGTTCGTCGCTTTTCTTGGCTTCCAAAGCACGGCGAGCCACTGCGCCGGCGTTTCTGCCTCCTGCTTTGACGACTTGCGCTGAAGGCGCCAAGCCGCTTTCGCGCAACGCGCGTTCGTCTCGCTTGCCTTCGATTATGAGAACCGCGTCTTCAAGTCCGCGCTTCGTTTTCTCTAAAAGCTTGCGTTTAGCGTCGACTTCCATCGCGTTCGCTTCTTTTTTCGCTTTGCGTTTTTTTGCTTGAAGCGCCGCTGGCTTAATTGGAGAAGCCGTTTTTTCGCCCGCTCAAAAAATTTTTCAAATGCGGGCTTGCACGGCGGCTGTTTCAGCCACCAGGTCATACAAGGAGGGAGAAATGCGAATAATGTCTTTAACAGAAATTATTCCAGCGACTTTGTGCTGCTTGAAGACCACGAGGCGCTTGACGTCGCGTTGCCCCATGAGTTTCGCCGCGTCGCTTATGTCGCGGCTGGCCTCGATTCCTATCAATGGTTTAGTTGCGATGTCTTTGACTTTCACGCTCATTTTCTTCGCCGCAACCGCGCGCCTCACGATGTCGGCGTCCGTCACGAGCGCGTAAATCTCGTTGCGCGCGTTCGTCACGAACAAACCACTCACTTTTTTCTTTTTCATGAGTGCGGCAGCGTCGAATATTGAAGCATTCTCGTCTATAGTCACCAAGGTAGTCTTCATGCAGTCTCCTACCTTAATCCCTGTCTCCATGAACATACTTTTAGGCGCGGTTGTTTAAAAACGCGTTGGCTGGCTGTGGCTGAACGTTGAAAGACGAAAGCGTTTTAGGCGAGCGCGCGTTGCGTCGTTTTATTTCCGAGCGACTAATTCTCTCATTCTTTCTTGCGTCAAACCGCTTTCTGCTAACCCTTTTTCGATTTCAAGGAGTTTTTGGACTGCAGCGTTGAATTTCCTTGCGCTTAATACTCTGTGGGGTTTTTCGCTCCGCATTCTTGCTTGCGAGTGAACCCACTCTGCTACTACTGCAGCGTTGGGTTCAGGAATTTTGACGAGTAAACCGTAAAACTTTTCCAGTTTCGGTTGTCCTTTCCACGTTGTAGCCGCGTGTTCTTCCATTAGTTTCGAAACGACTCCCAAACACGGTTGCTGTCGCACGAATTAATTTTCTTTCACTCGCCTAATTAATAGTTTTTGTTTGCGCCACGTGCCTTTTATTCTCGTTTTCCTTAACTCGTTGCGTGACTCGTTACGCTAAGGGCGCTGCTTTCGAACGCCAGCTCAGGGACTTGTTGCGCGCCAAAGGCCTCGTCGTCGTGCGCAGCGCGAGCAGCGGCGTGGACGGTTTGAGTCCCGACTTAGTCGTGTTGAGTTCGCGAAAAAAATTTGCGTTGGAGTGCAAGGCGTGGAAAAATGCGCCAACAATCGAAAAACCAAAAATGCAGGTAATGCGCGAGTGGCAAAACGCCGCCGGCGTGCCTGTTTTCATTGCTTGGAAGGCGCCACGGCGTGAGTGGAAATTTTTTCCTATCGACGCATTGCGAGAAACTAATATGGCTTTCGTTCTCGGAGAAAGCGACTGGAACGCGGGGTTGACGCTCGAGCAGGTGCTTGATTTAAAGTAGCTTGAGTTTTCCAGTCACCGCGTCGATTTTGCTTTCTTCCGCTGGGCCGATACCTACCGCCGTCGGCGTTCCAGCAGCGACTTGCGTGAATCCAGCGTCGCGCACGAGAGCGCACGGCAGCCTAGCTTTCTTGGCTTTATTGAAAACGGCGGTCAGCTCGCTTTCACTCGAAACTTTAACGACGATTTTCTTCGCGCCAGCCGCCTTCCACTCGGCAACTTCGCGAGCACCTGCTTTTTCGAGGGCAAGCAAGCTCGCGTGCGCGCATTGCGCCGCGATTTTTCCTCGTCCCATGCCTAAATCGCTGCGGACGACGAGCGCCTGCTTTAAAGATGCGAACGCCACGAAAACCACTGTTTTTTTATTGCCGCGACGCTTAATAATTCTCGCTGCGCAGCAGGCGAAAAACAATTCCAGCGTTTTCGGTTTTTCTTGAGAGGTGGTTTGCGTGAGGTTGAGGCGTGGGACGTGGTTTGGTTTCGACCCATTCAGTGAAGCGGAACGCGAAATTGAGACTAGTTTTTTTGCGCCACCTTGGCGCAAATTGTGGATGCCTTTTGCAGCAGCGTGGCGCTCGCCGGTAATGGACGTATTCGAAACTAAAAACGAAGTCGTGGTAACCGCGGAATTGCCGGGCGTCAAGAAGGAAGACATTAAATTGCGGGTCACCGACGAAGGAATCAACATTAAAGTCAAGGAGCGCGAGGAAAAAAAAGACGAGAAGAAAGGCGATGGTTTTTACGCTTACTCGTATTCATCGCGTTTTGAAGGATTGTCGCAATCCGCCTCGTTTCCTTGCAAGGTTGAGGCGAGTCGCGCGCAAGCGACTTTCAAAAACGGCGTTCTTGAAGTCCGCATTCCAAAAAAAGGCGGTGCAGAAAGCGAAGGACGCGAAGTGAAAATCGATTAAGCGCTTAAGCGCCGCGAATTCCTACTTCGCGGATGAATGGACGCATTATCGCAGCGAACTCGTGCAGTCGTTGAGGTGGAAACGCCGCTAACTTATTGAAAGAAGCGTCGAGGCAATTCCGCGCTTGAAACTGTTGGAGAAAAAAACGGCGTGCTCCCTTTAATTCTTGCGCTATTCGCAGTGCGCTGCGCTCGTCGAACAATCCTGGAACTACGGTGCAGCGGAACTCGTAGTCAAGTGCTTCTCGCATTATTAACTCTGCGCTTTCCTTGACTTTGTTTTTGTCTATGGCGATTCCACAAACGCGATTGTAATCGTCGAGAGGCGCTTTGTAGTCCATCGCGTAGTAGTCGACTAAACGGTTTTTGGTTAATTCTTCCAGCATTTCAGGGTTCGAGCCGTTCGTTTCGAGTTCAACCGCTAAGCCAAGCGCCTTTATTTCTTTTATGAAGTCAGGCAACTCGCTTGCCAGCGTTGGCTCGCCGCCGGTAATCGCAACTCCGTCAAGCCACTTTTTCCTGCTTTTGAGGAATTCTAAGACGTGTTCGCGCGGAATAGAATGCGCGGTTTCCGTGCCGAGAGCGAGGCTAGCATTTTGGCAGTAAGGACAGCGAAAATTGCAGTGGTTGAGGAAAACCACGGCGCTGACTTTGCCTGGGTATTCAATGAGGGAAGTTGGAAGCAAGCCTTTGATGTCGAGCATTCAGCAAAATCTCGTTTTAGACTCAAGTCAAAACCGCTTTGATTTCCTCGATTTTCGGCGTAACACCGCGCCAAACTGCTTTTTCGCTTCCGTCGTTTGCGAGAACCACCACGCTTGGAGTAGTCATGACTCCGTGAAGAACTGCTTCAGTCAAGCCGTCGGCGTCGTTCACGTTGAAGAATTCGACGTCAACGCCTTCGGCTTGCAGTTTTCTGCCTAACTCTTTCGCTGGAGGGCAATTCGGACAAGATTCCTTCCAAAAAATCTTTACTTTCTCCATTTACGTTCAACCACTTTCAGCCAACGCTTTTTTTTCGCGCGCGATTTTCGAATCAAATTTTTTGTTTACTTCAGCCGCGCTCGCGGGCACAGCGTAATTGCCGCGTTGCCTGTCTCGGAACTCCGCAAGTTTGCTTTTATTCCAATTGTTGATTCTACTGAAGTAGCCGACGACGCGCGATATTCCGTAAACGTTTGAACTGCCGCAGTGAGGACAACGCGGTTCGCTTTCTTTTTCTTCAGCCATTTTCTTTTCACCTCGCTATTTTCTCGAATACTACACTTTTCTGCGTGGCGCCTTGCTTAGCGGTTGCGCTCGTTTCGCGGTTGAAGCCACGGCTCACTCGACCGCAATCATTGCAAACCGTGAATTCAGGGCTTATCACGAGTTGAGCGTTTTGAGTGTTTTCCCAAGTGCGTCTCACGAGCGCGTAAATGCTTTCAGCGCTCGGCTGTTGCTCGCCGAGGAAAACGTGCGTGATGCTTCCTGCTTCGATGAGGTTGTTGAATACGGCTTGTTTTTCAATTCGCTCGATGATGTCGACTGGCGCGTCGCTCGCGAGGTGCACGCTGTTCGTGTAGTATACTTCGCCGGTTTCTATGTTTCCGCGCACGAGCGAGCGCGCGTATTCAGGAAAACGCTGCAAGTCGATTCTCGCGAGACGCAAGCTTGCGCTTTCCGCCGGCGACTCCTCGAGCACTACTTTGAGCCCGTTTTCTTTTTCTAGAGCCTTCGCCTTCAAGTACATTGCCGCGATGATTTTCACGCCGATGCGGAATGCTTCCTCGCTTTCATGTAACGCTTGACCGCAAATCATTTTCACGCACTCGTTGAGCCCAATCATTCCGATTATGTAACTCGCTTTGTCTAAGTCGAGGTACGGCTTTCCGTCGCACGCTGGCGCCGCGACGGGCCACAACGGTGTGCCTGGTCCGCTCATGATTTTTTGAATGAACTTGCGTTTTTGCAGGTGTGCCTTCATCGCAATGTCCATCGCCCACTCTACTTCGCGCACGACGCTTTCCACGCTTGGCTTCGCTCCGACTTTCTCGCTCGCAGCAGCCGCTCGGTAAGCTGCTTGAGGCAAATTCACGGTAACGTTTTGAAAGCCGCAAAAGCGAATGCTTTCAGGGTGATTGAGCAGCCAAGGGTCTTCGATTTTCGTTTTTAGTCGGCAGCACTGGCTCAAAGTCGCGGCGTCTCGGTCGAAGACGAAGTAAGGCGCTCCGTTCGCTGCGCTTACTTCGCAAGCGAAGCGCAGTAGTTCGTCTTGCTTTGCATCGGCGAACGTCGCCGCATCAATGTGGCAGTTGAGTTTCGGGAAAGCGAACGGCTTGCCTTCACTGTCTCCGCGCCTCGCTATTTCAAGGAGCGCGCGCGTAAATTGCTGTGCTTCGTGCTCGTAGTCGCCGTAAGTGAGAATGCGTCCTTCACTCGCGTCGCTGGGTTGCACTACTCGTCCTTGCGCGTCGCGAGGCACTTCGTCGAGCCGCTCTATTATGCCGTTCGGGCGTTGCAGCATGTATTTTCCGCCTGGTCCGATGGCTGGAACGTCGCGGAGGTAGTCTGGGATTCCGAAGTAGAGGTTTATGTCGATGAAGAGCGTTTGCGAGCCGCGCGAAAAAGCGTTTTGAGAAAAAGCAAAGATTAAGTGTTGCGCTTCTTGCTTTATTTCGTCGAAAGTCATTCCGCGCAAGAGTGGAGCGTAGAATATGTTGAGGTAAGCGAGTCCAAGCGCGCCGGCGTAATTCGCTTGCATTGAAGCGAGAAACGTGTTGATGTGTCCCGTGAGCGTGGCCGCGTGCTTTGCCGGGAAAGAGTGCGAGGCAAGGTTCATTAGTTGCAGCCCGTATTTTTTGAGGTATTCTGGAGAGTGGCCGCTGCAGTACACGCGCGTGATGTATCCTAAGTCGTGGAGGTAAACGGCTCCGCTCAAGTGTGCTTCGCTTACTTCGCGCGAGAAAACTTGCTTGAGCGCGTACTGCTTGAGAACGCTTTCTGCAATCGCGAGGCTCACCGCTTCAGGGTTGTTTGCGATGATGTTGCTGTTTTCAGTGCTCTTTGAAAAAATGAGTTGGTCGAGGTTGTAAACCGCTAGTCCCAGTATCTCTTGCTTGCTTAACTTGCGCTTGTGTCCCCTCTCGAATAATTCGTTGTTAACGAGTTCGCGAATCAACGACACGCTGATGCTCTTCATTCCCGCGATGCTCACGCGCCGCTCGACTGCAAGAGCGATGTCTTCTGCTTCTGCTTGCGCAAGCCCTGTTTCTTTTACGAGAGCGTTTGTTATTCGCGCTCGATCCCATGGTTGCGCAACGCCTTGCGCCGGGCTTTCAACAATGAGTTGCATGAAGTCAGTCGAGTCTTTAGCTTGCGCTTCCGCCGCGCTTTCCTCGCGCACTACGCGCAGCGCCTTGATTTCGCGTTCAAGCGCACTCAAGTCGCGGAACTGACGGTAAACAGACGCGAAGTTTATGTAAGCGACTTCGTCGAGCGCACGCAACTTGTCCATGACGAGTTCGCCGATTTCGCGGCTTGAAACTTCTGTGACGTCGCGCGAGCGCAACTCGCGTTCAACTTCGTCAACGAGCGAATCTATTCTTTCTTCGGTTACTGGACGCTTGAAGCAAGCTCGCTCTATTCCGGCTTTTATTTTGCGGCGGTCGAACGGCTCTCGCCTACCACTTTTCTTGAGCACGAAGAGCTCGATTGCTGCTTCCTCGTACGTAGTGAAGCGCTTGCCGCACGCTTTGCACTCGCGGCGCCGCCGCGTTTTCTCGTCGCCTTCAGCATCACGCGAGTCAATAACGCTTGTTTCAGGGTTTCCACAGTAAGGGCACTTCACTATCCGCCACCTCCAAAAAAATCATTAACCGCGCGCCTTAAGCATTTATCTCAAAACCACTAAAGCGCCTTTAATCGTCAAACGACGAAAAAACCTTATTGATTTAGTGCTTTTTTGCTTTAAAACTACTATATATTGCGTCATTGCGCTTCATTAGCCCACTATATATTGATTTTCATTTTTGTGGTGTTTACGTGTAAGCGCAGCGTGCTTAAAAACTTTTCGTAACTACTTTCGCGTTTATTTAACGCGTTTTTCAAAAAGCAGCCATTGCAAAGAGTAAAGCGAGGAATGCGAGGAACAACGCGCCCCACGCTTTCGAATTCCAAGCAGCGATTTTCGCTCCATCCAATGGACTGAAAGGCATCATATTGAAAGCGCCTAGGACGACGTTGACGTACGCCGCAGTCGCGCACAATTCTTTGCACGGCGTAGTGAAGAAAAGCGCGAGGAAAGCGATGGCGACGATGAAGTTCGTCGCTGGACCGGCAATCGAGATTTTCCCGTTTTGTTCGCGCGTTACTCGCCCGAAGATGTAGACGGCGCCTGGTGCTGCGAACACGAAAGCACCGCGAGTCGCGAACGCCATTGCAATGGCGAGGAACAAACCCCACGTCCAAGCCCTGTATTCAGAGTGAACGCCGTAGTGGCGTGCGACCGTGCGGTGTCCGAGTTCGTGAAGAATAAAGGCGCTGCCGACGGCGACGAGGACGACGGCGAAGTAATTCGGGTCGAAGAGTTCGCCTTTAAACAACGAGAAAGCTAGGGAAATCGTGATTACGCTGACGAGAATGTGCGCGACTTCAACCACGCTGAAGGAAAACAAGCTTACTTTGCCTGCCATGCTGCTTCGCTCCTTCTACTCTTTTTTCTATTGTTCATTATTTTTCTCATATTCGCCGTAGTCGTTGTGTTTGCCGCCGCGTTTCGCGTTGCTTTCGCCTTCACCGAAACGCACTTCAATCGTTTCGGTTTCCG
>JAVYMB010000011.1:0-13727 GCA_038740145.1 Candidatus Norongarragalinales archaeon
TTTATTCTGCCTCCATTCGCTTGCCGTTCGCGTTTCAGAAATCGGTTTAAATCCAGGCAGCGTAAAAAAAGTCGGGTTGTGGAGTGAAACGCACGCTAATTTTAACCGTCTTAATTTTGACTTTCTGCTTGCTACTTGAATTCGCTGGCGCGGCGACTATTCGTGGTTCGGTTTACGACGCGCAACTCGAGTTGGTAGACAAAGCAATTGTAACCATTAACTCTACGCCTAGGCAGCGCGAAGTCGCCGAAAACGCTTTTTACACCTTCGAAGTTCCCGAAGGCGATTACGAACTCACCGCGGCGTATTCGAAAAACGGCGAATTGTTTTCAAGCAGTGAGAAAATAAGCGTGCGCAGCGAAGACGGCGACTACGAAATAGATTTGATAATCGAAACGCTTTCCCTTTCATTCAGCAAACCTTCAAGCGAAGAGTTTAATGAAGCTAAATTGCTTGAATTTCCAGAGCAAACGCAAATACCGCCGCTAGCGCGGCAATCGCCAGACTATTCTTGGATGCTGCCGGTTGTTTTTGTTTTCGTAGTCGCACTTTTGCCTTGGGCTTGGCTGCGCGGCAGGCGGCGCATTGAAGAAAAAATCGCTTTGGAAGAAAAACAACTCACGCGCGAGTTAAAAAGGCAGCCTGGCGAAGTTGAAGCGCTCGAAAAGAAAGCCGGAGAAACGAGAGAAACTGAGAAAATCAACAAAATCGAAATCGAAAAAAAAGATGGCGGCACCTTGGTTTTAACGCGGGGGCAACGCGAACTCTTGCGCAAAATAAAGGAAAGCGGGGGGCGGACAACTCAAAAAGAATTGAGGAAAAGCGTTGCTTGCAGTGAAGCGAAAGTTTCTCTCGATCTCGACGTGCTTGAAGCTCAAGGGCTAATCAGGAAATTCAAGAAGGGGCGCGGCAACATCATAGTACTCGTTAAAAACGCTTAGACCGCGCGAGAAAAAAACTAAGAAAAAGGTGGCTGGAATTCACGAAACGCGATTACGAAGAGGCAGCGCGCTTTTTCGAGGAAAGCGAAGCTCGATACGGAAAACAAGGCGTTTACTCGCGTAAACGCTGGACAAAACTTCCCAAAAAAATACAAACGGTTTTCAAGAATTCGGCGGAACGCTCGTTGTCACGAACATTAATAAGCAACGACATTCCCCTGTCGCGCCGCACGTTTTGCAAAACCATTGAATCAGAGTACGCGTTGTGGTCTTTCATTCGCTTAATTAAGTAAGCACTAGACTTAGACAACGCTTCGGAATCAGGAAACAAGAATTCGAATTGCAAGGCGCAACCTTTGAGTGTGCGCTGCGCGAAACCAAGAATCTTGTTGTCGCGGAAAACGGTGCTGGATCCTACTGGCACTAGCATTAATTGAAGAAACGAAAATAAAAAGCTAGTTTAACGCTTGGTTTTACTCGCCTTCGCGTTTTTAACGCTGCGCGCGAGCTTCGAAAACTTTTTCACTGCCGGCTTAACGGCTTTCACGGCTTCCGCTGCCTTTGCAGCCTGCATTGCCTTGCTCTTCGCCTTCCTCGCGAAACGCTTAACGCTCTTCGTTTCAGCTCCAAGTTCTGCCGCGACGCGGCGCACGGTGCGCGCCGTCTTTCGCCCTGCCTTTCGCACCGCGCCTTCGACTTCTTCGAGTTCGCGGGAAACTCGCGTAATGCGCTTTGACGCGCGGCGCACGCTCTTCAACTGCTTTTTAAGCGCGGATTTGATTGAAGCGAGCTCGATTCCGTGGGATTCAAGCAAACGCGAGTTTTCTTTTTGAATTTCTTTGGAAGCCGCGTTTTCGGACAACGAGTCGAGGCGTTCGCAAATTTCCGAAAGTTTTTCGTTGACTGAATCAAGCGAAAGAACCGGCGCGTTTCGGATGCGCGCGTTTTCCTCCAACGCGTCGCTCAAGCGCGAGGCGACTTCAGTAATGCGCGACGCCACCGACCGCATTCCGTCCGCAAATTCGTTCGCTTCTTTGTTTAAGGCGGAGAATTCTTCGAGTTTAGCGGAAAATTCGCGTTTGACTTCTTCCTGTGTTTTTCGCAAATCCAACTGCATTTTGCGGATTGAAGCAAGCGTTGCGTCAACCTCGTCAATTTTTTCGGTGAGGCGCGCGAGTTTAGATGCAAGGCCTTCTTCTTTATCGGTAAAACCGTTGTTGTTAACGCTCGAAGCACCGTGTTCAAAAGCGTGAGACGACGGAGTTTGCGGCGACTCGATTACAATGTTTGTTTGAGGCGGAACTACTTGCGTGGAAAAAGTTTCTGGAGCGACAGCGCTTGCGGCGCGCTCGCCGCTTGAAGCGATCGAACGCTGCATAAAGCCGGCGCGCACGCCCTCATCGAAAGCCTTGCGCTTTGCTTCATTAATCCAAGACACTAAGTCGTTAGTGAGCGCGTCTATTTTTTCCTCGAACTCTCTTTCAGTCATTCTGCGTCCCTCCAACGTCGGCAGCGAGCCCTTGCGGGCTCCAGCTGCATCGTAAAGTTTTTCAAGACTCGCTTTCACGCGAGGATTAACGCGAACCATTCAAAACAACCTCTATTGCGCTTTTTCACTGGAAAGTTTTTCGGAGGTTTTTTCGGAAGCTGCAGCACTGAGCTTGGTTTTAAGCGAAAGCAGTTTCTTCTCGTATAATTCTTCTTGCGTTGCTTCTTCCGACGTCTTCAAGCGTCCGCTCAAGACGACGACTGCCAGCGCAATCGCGATTATTAGCGCGATAATCCAAGCGTTCGCGCCGGCAGCTACGAAGAAGCCTGTGAGTCCGCTCGCGCGCGACTCGATTTTCGGAATCGTTTGAACGCCGACGACTTTGTCTCCACTCTTTATTTTGAGCATCACGTCCTTCGCTTCTTCGTCGGTAGTGCGCTTTACGAGAACAGTTAGCGTTTTGTTCGAGTGCGGCGGCACGACGAAGCCAGATTCGCTTACATAACTCCATTTTTCAGGTAGCCCTTCAAGCGAAACTGAAACGTTGTCAATTGGCGCGTCGCTCGGATTCTCAATAGTTACTAGGAGCTTAGCGACTTCGTCTTTTTCTTCTTTCTTCACGCTCGCCTGCGCCGGCGAAAGTGGTTTCTCTGGAATGCAAGGAGTGACTTTCACTAAAACAAACGCCTTGTCACTCGCTGGGCGCATTCCAAAGTTTTCGCCACTAGTCGCTTTTATTCCAAGGTGGTAAACGCCGGGATCGAGGCGAGTTCCATCAATTTTCACTTCGAAGATTTGCTTTTGCCCTGCGCGAGCCTCGACGTTGCGCGTCGCGACGAGCGCCCAGTCCGGCTCGCTCACATCAATTTCGAAAATGTCGCGTCCCGTGCCAGTGTTCTCAACTTGCGCTTCGAAACTCGAGACTCCGCAAGTCGATGCCTCGACTTCACTCGGCACAGAGAGGCGCACGTCGTACTCGTGCTCTACTTCAACGCAAACTTCTTTCTCGGCAAGCACGATTCCGCCGCGTTGCGCTTGAACAACAACGTGATACCGTCCGGGCGCGGCGTAATGCGTCGGCGAAACGCTGACGCTAAACTCGGCGATTTCATTTCGCTGCAAGGAAGCAAAACTCGAGGAAACTTCTGCGTTTAAGACGTCTTTGTCGCCAATCAAGCGAATGTCGAAACTAGTCGCGGCGCCAGTGTTGCGCAAGGAAACTGGAAATCGCGCGAATTCGCCTGGCTTGACTTTCTTGCAGCGCGACACGCCGAAAACGTCAATGAAGCGCGCGTCAAAACGCGTCGCGTCAAAGTAGCCCTCGAACTCGAGGTGGCTCGCCACGCGGTTTGAAGAAATCCGCGCTGCCGGCTCGAAATAATTTAGGCAGTAGTTTAAAGGAAATTCAACGTAATAGTTCGACTCGCGGCTCGGACTAACGAAAACGCGGATCGTTTTTGAAAGAGTTTCGCACGCGCCCTCGGGCGAAGAATCGCAAACCGTTGCGGTAACGGTAACAAGGTCGCAGCCGCGCGCGTTCGCTGGAGCGGAAACGCGCAGGTTAACGCCGCGCGAAGCAAAGGGAGCTAGGCTAGCGTCGTAGTAATCAAAATACAATTCAAGCGCTCCACTTGCGCTTTCAGCGTAAAAACGAATGGTTTTCACGGCGGCGTCAGAGTTCTTGGCGTAAACAAACACGCTCGCGGTGCGCGATGCTGTTAAAGAAATCGAGGAATACGAGGCACGCAATTCACTTGCGTTAACAAGTCCAGCGAAAGCGAATGCGATGAGGGCGACGCCGACAGCCGCTAGCAAAACGTCTTTGTGCGAAATGCGCGAAACCATTGGTTCAACCCACCTGCCGAAAAACGAGGGCGCTCAACAAAAGAGCACTATTCTTTCGGCGTTTGTTTATTTGGTGCGAAAGCAGTATAAAAGCCTTGCGTTTGAATACTACTAAGCAGTAGATACATATAAATACTAGTTTGTTGCATTAAAACACGCGTTGAAAAGATTTGTTACTCGCAAAAGGAGTAAAAAAGCGGAAAGGCTTAAATAGGTGGGCGGGATTTGAATTACGCTGATTTTATGGCTGCTAATTACGACGTCGTCAACGCGTTGCGTCAGCTAGGGTTAAACCAATACGAAGCGAAAGCTTATTTCGCTCTCGCTAGTTTCGGCGAACACACCGCGGGCGAACTTGCTGAGCGTGCGGAGTTGCCGCGTCCACGCGTTTACGATGTTTTAACGAAACTCCAAGACCGAGGCTTCGTCTTAATCCAGCAAGGGCGCCCAGTGAAATACGCGGCGTTGCCTATTGCTGAAGCACTTAAAACGCTGAAGAAACAACGGCAGAACGAACTCGCCGAGGAACTCGCGAAAATCGATGAACTCGGAAAAGAACTCACGAGCAAAATCAAGGTTCAAGCAAAGTCCGATGCCGCGACTGGAGAACACGTTTGGACGCTTCGCGGACGCGAAGCAATTTACTCTAAAATAGCTGCAATGATTGCGGCGGCGAAGAAAGACATTATGATTGCAAGCACTGCAGAAGGACTCGCGCACAAGTTGCGCGCTCACGAACGCGAAATCGACAAAGCGAGAAGCCGCGGCGTTCGCATTCACCTAGTTTCAGACAAAGCGGCGCTCGCCGCAGTTGAAGCCGCTAAAATCGCGCACAGCGTTCGCGAATCCGCACTGCCGACTCGCCTTGTAGTCGCGGATGACCAAGCCCTCCTTTTTCTAACCGACGCGAAAACAAAACCTGACGACGAAGTCGGCATTTGGTTGCACTCGCCGCACTTCGCGCAAACACTGAAGCAAACGGCCGGCATTCACAAATAAATTTAACTAGGTTTCCAGGGTTGCTCGTCGTTAAGGCGCCGGCGCGAATTGAAGAGTGGGGCCACGGGGATTTGAACCCCGATCACAGGGTTGCGCCAAAGCAAGGAACGCTTTTTTAGTTTAATCATTCTCCGCAAAGCGGAGTCAACGCTCCAGTTTTACTGGAGCCCAGCGTACTGCCAGGTTGTACTATAGCCCCAGCGCCAACTATTTTGTTGAAAACAAATAAAAAGACAGCGAAAAAAGACAGCGAAGCCGCGTTAAAACGCAAACGCTTTAAACTCCAGCGAAACCCAACCTTTAAATACTTATTTACTACACATTAGTAGCAACTTTGGAAGGTGGTTATGTGGGCTACTGCAAGACGACCGAAACGCTAGTCTTTTCGCTCTTTTTGACCGCATTGTTTTTCATCAATCAAGCCGGTGCTTTCGAAGGAATGCCTTGCAACTCCGACTACGACTGCGGCGCAGTAACCACGCTTTGCCTTCACTACAGCGGGCACCGGCCTGGATTCGAGTGCGACGTCAACAGCGCAAAGCCTTGCTCGAGTTACTGCTCCGCTGCGCTAAAGAAGTGCTATTGTGGTTACTCGCCCACTGGTTTGTGCGTTTCGCCTTCACAGTGCAGCACTGGCAGCGACGCCGCAACCCAACTTTCTTGTTCAGTCAGCGGAAAAAGCGGCGTAGTACACACTTGCTACTGTCCGAGTTGTGGAAACACGTTGACTTACTGCAAAACTCAAGAGGTCGAAAAAGCAAAACCAACTGCCGCGCCAGCGCAAAGTGCTACGCCGACGCCTAGCGCGAAAGAAGGGAAAGCGCCTGAAGCGAAGACCCGTAGTGGTTACTGCGGCGACAGGGTTTGCGAAGCAGGCGAAGAATGGTGCGCCATCGATTGTTTGAGTCCTTACGGAGCGTTTTGCACGCTCAGCGCTTACCCAAAGCACGTGTCTTTGCACGGAACAAGCGAAATCACTGTGCGTTACTTCAACGTTTTTTATCCAGTGGGCTTCGCCGCCGTCAACTGTGGAAACAGTTTAGTGATGTACGCGTGGAATTGCGGCGGTAGAACGGGAGAATGCTTTACTTCTTGTCGTTATAATTATCCAGGCGTTTACACTGTTACTGCTTTCGCAGGCGGGGTTTCTTGCCGCCCCACTCAAGTAATCGCGGGGCAACTGCCTAAACCGAGCCCAACGCCTTCGCCTAGTCCGACCCCGAAGCCGACTGTTAGCCCAACGCCTCGCTTTCCGCGTTGCGTTGTTGAAACCAACCCAGAATACGTTTACGGAAGCGGCACGAGCAACATCAAGATTCCTTACCGTGACTTGGAGCAAAAGCCAGAGCAGGCCACTATCATTTGCGGCAACGGCGAAATTGTTTATGCGCGCTGCGAAGGCGTCGCTGCTTTTGGAAACTGCGTTGCTTCATGCGAATACGCCGCTCCACCTCGTTACCCGTGGGCTTACCGCGTTGACGCCGTAGTCGGCGGCGTCCAATGCACTGCAGGCACTGTTTCCCTTCTCGCTCCGAGTCCGACGCCGACCGTCACTTCAACGCCTCATCCAACGAAAGGCGCGCTCGTAGTGAAAGTGTTTCGCGAAGACGGAATTCGACCCTTGTGGGGCGCAATCGTGCGCGTTCCCGGACGCGGCGACTTTCGCACTGGATTCGAGGGAATCGTCGAAGTAAGCGACCTCGATGAAGGACAGTATTCGCTTACAGTAAGCGCCGAAGGTTTTGAAACGCAAATCGTCGACGCGCGAGTGCGCGGAGGAGAAACAACGCAGTTAAGCATCGTAATGCGCGAGGCGCTTGGCGCAAGTTGCTTTGTTCACGCCGAACCAACGCAATTGAAAGAAGGCGAAGCTACGAAAGTAAGCGTTTCCTACTATTCACTGCCAGCGGTTCCCGAAAGCGTGCGCGTCGATTGCGGAAACGGGTTGGCGACGCGCGCGCAGTGCAGCGGCGGCGCGAGCGGAAACTGCGTAGGCGGTTCTTGCGTTTACTACAACACCGGGCAATACCGCTTGAGTGCAACCACTGCAGGCGTAACGTGCGCTAGCGCGAGCGTAAGCGTTTCGCGGCCAGCGCCAGGAAAAGGCGCGTTACTCGTTCGCGTTACCGACTGCGCGAGCGGCAGCGCCGTTCGCGGCGCTAAAGTCGAGTTGTTAAAGCAAACAGTTCCACGCCCGACTCCGCAAGGCGTTTATTACACTAACGAATTCGGCGAAGTTCTTGCAAGTGACTTGTTGGCAGGCGATTACGTCGGGAATGTTAGCAAGGAAGGGTTTGAAGCGCAACACGCCAGCGCGAGAGTGGAAGAGGGGCGCACGAGCACGCTCGCGGTTTGCCTCGAGCGAGTTGCACGCGCTTCATGCATGGTTTCAATCACGCCGAACGTTTTGAAGATTAACGAAGCGGGCGTAGTAAGCATCAACTATTATTCGCTACCCGCAGAGCCTGAAAGCGTGCGCGTCGATTGCGGAAACGGCGCTTCGACAAACGCGCAATGCAACGGCGTCGGCGGCACAGGCATTTGCGTCGGCGGCTCTTGCTCCTACTCGCAAATTGGCGTTTATCACTTGACGGCGAGCGCGGCGGGCGTCGCTTGCAATCAAGCGACTGCGCGGGTAACTGAGCGCGGCAGAAACGCGCTTTTCTTGCAGGCGTTGGAAACCGAAAAATACGCGAACGGCGGCGAAAAAACTTGCTTCGCGTTGCTTTTGCGAAACTCGGGCGAAAGCCGCGGCGTCGTAGAGCTCGACGCAATAGCTTCGCCAAGCAATGACTGGAAAACGAGTTTTTCCTCAAAAAAATTCGTTGTCGCCCCACGCGAAATCAAAAACATTGACTTTTGCGTTGAAGTCCCTGAAGCAGCAAGCGGCTCTTACGCGTATTCAATAAACGTGCGAAGCGAAATCAACGATGCAAGCACAAGCGTGAATCTGCGAGCGTTAGGCGCGAGCGACTATTCGCTGGATTATTACGGATGTTTCAGCGTCGAAGCGAACTCGGGTTGGGTTACGCGAGTGCTGCGCGTAACTAACAACGCCATCGACGGAAACTACGAAGTTGAACTCGGCGCAAGCGAAATCGCAGTCGAAGCAGACGGCGTTTACGCTTTCAAGAAAGGGGAAACGCGCGAAATACCGTTGAGATTCAGCACCGAAGGACTTGAAAACAAGAAGTACTATTTTTCGTTGAAACTCAAGCGCAAACTTTCGGGCGGCGGAACAGCGGTCGCGTTCGAACGAATGCTTTGCGTTCGCCCAACTGGCGCCGCAACCAGCGCGGTAACGCTTTCGCCGTCTTCCCTCGTAGTCGCACGCGGTGCGACGCAAACGGCGACAGTTCGCGTGAAAAACACTGGAAGCGGAAGCACTAGATTTTACGTCAGCGCCTTGAAGAAGCCGGGAATTTCGATTACGGTTAATCCGCAATACTTAACTCTCGACGCTGGAAGCGAGGGAACAAGCGAAATCAGCGTGACTGCAGACGCTGACGCGGCGCTAGGCTCAATCGCAATGCCAGTCCGAGTTTACGCAGGCAGCGGCGGTTATTACAGTGGCTTCGAGGCTGGGTTCGACTGTGGCAACGGGGAAACGAAAACCGTGCAATGCGGGCATGGAGACGGCAGTTGCAGTGCGTCGTGCGTGTTCGAAAGCGCCGGCTCTTATACGCCAACTGCAAATTTAGCTGGAAACGCGTGCAGCACGCAAGTCCGCGTCGTCGATTATTATCCAGCGAATTCGCTCGTGCTCCGCGCTGAAACTCCTTTCATCGCAAACAGCGGCTCGAGCACTATTCGAATTGATTACTACTCGCTGGGAAGCACGGGCGGAGGTAGCAACGCGCCAGTAATCAGCAACGTTGAAGTCGAAGCGTACGCGACGAATGCAACGATTTACTGGGACACTGACAAGAACGCGAACTCGCGAATAGACTTCGTTCTCGCGAACTCGAACGCCGTGCACCGCATTTCGCAAAGCGATTACGTAACGCAGCACCAAGTAACGCTCACTGGCTTGACGCCGAATTCAACTTACTTTTTCAACGTCACGAGTTGCGACATGGACGGGCGTTGCACAACCGACGCAAACTATTATTTCGAAACCGAAAGCGGTTTAAGTTTTTCAGGCGCGCCTCACCGCGAGAAAACGAAGAATGATTTAAACGAATGGCTTTTCGACGACTCTCACTTGATTCGCGTGGATTGCGGAAACGGGCAAACGCAAACCGCTTCTTGCAGCGGCGCGACCGGCTCTTGCAGTGTTTCTTGTTATTACTCGAGCAGTGGCACTTACTCGGTGAGCGCAAGCGTTGACGGTGTTACGCCGAGTCCAAGCGTTTACGGCACTCGCGTAGTCGTAGGGCGCAGCGACGTTCAAGCTTGCTTCCTTACCAGTTACCCGCAAACAATTCGCTACGGCGATAGCGCCACGCTGAAAATGAATTACTTCAACATTCCAAGCAGTTGGTACTACGGCGGTGAATACGATGGACTCGTTGACTCGCAGACGCTCCTCGTAACAATCGTCGCCGCGCAGCCAACACCGCAAAGCGCCGGCGCCTTGACTTCGCCGCGGTTAGAAATCGACGCGAAAACTATTCGCGCCGCGCCAGGAACGCGCACCGCGACGCCAATCACGATTCGCAACAAGAATTACTACGCGTTGCCTGCAGTGCTCGTTTACGCAGCGCAACTGCCTAACGGCGTAACTGCAAAAACACTTTCGCCTTTCCCGCTTGCCGCAGGTGAAGAAAAAACTATCGCGCTTGAATTCGAACTCGGTGACGTCGCGCAAGGCGATTACGAAATCGAGATTCGCGCGGAAAGCGCGGTGGCTAAAGCGCCGGCAAAGCGCGTCAAGCTTGAAGTTCGCGGCGTGATTGGCGAAGCTGCAGTAAGCGTAAGCGAAGCAACGACGAGCGTGCACCGCAACGAAGAAAGCAAGCGCTTTGAAATCACGCTTAACTTCACGGTCAAAAACGAGGCGAACACGCGAAAAACACTTACTGCTGCACTCGAAGGACTGCCCGCTAACTGGACTTACGGAATAACTCCACTCGCGGGCGCGACGCTCGCTGCAAACGAATCGAAAGCGTTTTCCGCAGTGATTTTCGCACCGCTCGCGGCATTCGACGAAAACCGCGAGTATCCAGCGACCCTCGCAGTCAGCGACGAAGGCGGCAAAACAAAGCGCGTTCCACTCGTCATCAACAAAGGCGGCGCAAGCATTCTCGCCGGATTCTTCACGGCTCTCGGAGGCGACTACGGTTTGTTCGCGTTACTCATTATAGTAATCGCGGTTGGTGCTGCGTTGCTTTACTTGGCGGGCGTTAAAACAAAGCAAGCCGAAGCAGTCAAGCAAACGGCTAAGCAAGAAAAACACCGGCGACTAAATCCTGTCGACGGCAAAGGTGAAGAAAGTGAAAAGTAAAACACGAGTCGCGCTTTTGATTTTTGGCATAGCCGCACTAATCTCTTTAGCAACAGTTGATGCAGCATCGCTCAAATGGGTTTCGGCGAGCGACGGCGCCGTTGAATCGTGCGCTTGCGAAGCACAACGCATCGCGTTTGAAATCAATAACGATGCCGCCGCAACGCAAAAATACGCATTGAACGCTGATTTCGGGACGGCTACCGACAAATTTTCGTTTTTCTTGCCGCCTTCAATTGAAGTGCCAGCGTACTCGCGAAAAACAGTTACATTGATCGCCGCGCCAGCGTGCGACGCGCCCCTTGAAGAATACTCTTTTGTTTTAACCGCTTCGGGAAGCAGCGGGCAAGAACTATCGCTATACGGCAGCATTCGCGTAGTCGAGTGCCGCTCGATTAAAATCAACGCGCCCGCACAAATACCGACTTGCAGCGGTGAAACCGCCGCATTTGAAGTCCGCGTAGTCAACGACGGCGAAACTCGCGCCAACGGCGCGCTAGTCACCGACTTGGTGCCTGGGAAGTTCGCGTTTTCAGACTCGTCATTCGACTTGGCGCCAGGCACTGAAAAAACCGCGGTTCTGCGCGTTACTATTCCAGCGCTGACTCCGCCAGGCGAAATTCCGTTTAAAATCAACGCAGTGGCTCACGGCGTTTACGCTGAAGCACTATCTCGAATTGTTGTGCTCGACTGTTCCGGACTCAAGATTATTGCGCCGCCAGTCATCGACGTAGAGCCGGCGACTAGCCAAAAGAAAATCGTTCGCTTTCGAAACGACGCTACAGGCGCTGATTCCTTCGTTGTATCGCTAGTGAACTGCCCGAACTGGGTTGTATTCGAAACGAAAACCGTGTCGCTTGAAGCGGGCGCTAGCAGTTTAATCGAATTAACGATTACACCTCCGAACGAAGCAGCCGGCAAGGAAGTTGCATGCGTTCTTAAAGCGCGCAGCATGAAGCGAGGCAACGAATTCGAGGCAACTACGCGAATTCGCGTCGTGATGCCGAGCGCGGCGCTAGTAACTGCGCCACTTGGAGGCGAGTACTGCGAGTCGGCAACGCCTCTCGATTTTTCATTCACCGTGAAAAACACTGGCGTTTACCAAGGAACTTTTGAAATTACCGCAAGTGGAGCGCCTGGCTCGCTTGACGCGGCGCTAGCATCCATCGCGCCTGGCGAGAGCAAGCGCTTCGTCTTTTCACTCGACGCGAGCCGGCCAGGCGATTACTCGCTCGCGTTTTCCGCGAAAACTGCTTTCGCTACTACGACGAAAACAACTTCAGTCAAAATAGTTAAATGCGATGACTTCACTGTCGCGTTAACGCCGAACAGCGCGAGCGTTTGCGTAAACGAAACGAAAAACTTTTCGCTGGCAATTCGCAACACTGGACGCCGCGCTGACTCCTACTCAATTACTGTTCAAGCGCCTGGATTCGCGGCAAGCGCGGCGCAACACGCTGTTTCGCTTTCGCCAAGCGAAAACGCGACGCTCGCAATTTCAGTGATGGCTCCAAGCGACGCTGCTGCCGGAAACAAGACTGTCATCGCGACTGTTAAAAGCAATGCAGCGCAAGTCACTAAGACGGCGAGCGCTTCGCTTGAAGTCGTCGAAGCAGCATCCTGCGCTTCCGCCGGTACAGCAAGCGGCGCAACTGGACAGTTCGCCTCGGTTTACGCTGGTGCGGCTGGCTTTCTCATTGCGCTCGTAGCGGGATTATTCGTCGTATTCATCCTCGCTGGACGCAAAAAAATTGATGAAGAAGAGAGTGGAGAGGGCGAAGAAAAGAAAGCTAAAACTAAAGCGGCGCTAAGGCGCGGTAAAGCCGAGAAGAAATAAAGGCATTAAAAGCCAGCGGCAGCAAAATTATTTTCGTGGCATCCGCGCTCACGCAATTGTTTCCAAACGTTTTTTACGATGCTAGTCAGCGCAAGCTTTACACTGCAAATGCAGTGAAAGGATTCCGCGTGCACGGCGAAGCCTTGCGTAAAGAAGGCAAGCGCGAGTTTCGAGAGTGGAACCCGCGGCAAAGCAAGCTCGCTGCAGCGATAGTCAAAGGACTCAAAACACTGCCAATCAAGCCTGGAGCGCGCGTCCTCTATTTAGGCGCGGCGCAAGGAGCGACTGCGAGTTTCGTGAGCGACATCGTCGGCGCGCGAGGCGTCGTGTACTGCGTTGAATTCTCGCCGCGCGCTATGCGCGACTTGCTGCGAGTGTGCGAAGCGCGTGAAAACATGCTTCCGTTGCTCGCCGACGCCAGGAAACCGGAAGACTACGCAAACGAGATTGGAAAAAGCGGCGTCGACGTCGTTTTCGAGGATGTTGCCGATCCTCAGCAAGCAGAGATTTTAATCGCTAATTCGCGGTTTTTGAAAAAAAGCGGGGCGGCACTCGTCGCCGTAAAATCGCAATGCATTTCCAGCGTGGCTCCGCCTGAAGCGAGTTACGCGGAATTCAAGAAAAAAATAGCGTTGGAATTCGAAATCGTCGAGGAACTCCGCCTCGAGCCGTTTGAGGAAGGACACGCTTTTTACTCACTGCGAAAGAAAAAACAGTTTTAACTAAACGCTTAAAACGATGGTTTAAAAAACAGTTTGCAGCACAACAATAATTGGTTGGCGGCCACAGGAGAGTGGAACTACCCGATCCCATTCCGAACTCGGAAGTAAAGCACTCTTACGACGCCGCGAGTACTTTCGTGAGAAGGGAAAGCGCGTTGCTGCCACCCTCTTTATTAAACCCGCTAGCGCTAGCTTTAACCAAGCGATTAAAGAAAGTAATTAAAACAATTGACTAAAAGAACTAGTGATGCTGAGGAGGGGGGTAACTTGCCTAAACTGGTTAAGACCCCGCAATAAAAACCGCGGCGGGCGTAACAAAGAAGGTGGCGGCAACAGCAAAGATAGCCACCAGAAATTGGGCTTTCGACCTACTGGCGAGGGGGAAGACAGAGCAACGTCAGGAACGCATCGCAGCGGTGTTTGGCATTTCGACTTTTTCCTTAAGCGC
>JAVYMB010000011.1:13737-14199 GCA_038740145.1 Candidatus Norongarragalinales archaeon
GAGAAAAACTAGCTAAAGGCCGCATAGTCTTGTTTTTAAGAAAAAAACCGAAGATGATCGGCGGAACAGTCGCCGCTCAAGGACTTAGATTAAACGCGACTCCAAAGCAAATAGAGGAAGAGTACGCGAAAGGACACCACGTCTTCCTCGTTAACAACGACGGTTCGCTTGAGAGCGCCCGAGGGCTTCGCGACATCGCGGAAGCAGCTAAAGGAAAAGGATTGTGTTCTTGACTAGCAATTCAAAGGAAAGAAACGCGTATATCGACCTGTGGTTTAATCCCTGCGGCAGGTTATCACCAAGCTATGCACACTTTTTTAATGAATTGGGAAAACACGCCGCCGAACTAGGCGCTGAAACGATTAGCGCGCACACATGGATTTTCAGTAAGCATCCTAAGATTATGACGAAAGTGGGCGCGACTCCAGCAAACGAAGCGGAACAAAGAAGGCACTAACGATT
>JAVYMB010000012.1:0-14103 GCA_038740145.1 Candidatus Norongarragalinales archaeon
GCGGCGGTTATTCGGTTTAGTGGCAAAAAAGCAAATCGCTATAGGCTACGCAAACAGTTGAATCTAAGTTGCTAGCGATGGCAGGCTATATCTGAGCGCTTAATTCATTTCAAAAAAGCAAGGGTGTTCTGTTCAATTGAAATAAAAATTCAAGCATATCCCTTGTACTTAACGGTCATTTCCTGGTTGTTTATAGTTATTTTTCTTGAATTTCCTTCGCGTTTTTCTATTTTAACTTCGCCGTAATCCAACAGTTTGTGGTGATTCGGACACAAAATTAACAAGTTTTCAGGGTCTTCTGTACCTTCTTCGCGTTTAGGCGTTATGTGAGCTGCTTCAATGTAAAAACCACCGCTTTTCTTTGGTATAGTTGTACCGCAGATTTGGCACTTGTACTCGTAGTATTCTTTCATTTTAGTTATTATCGCATAATCGCGCTTTCTACGTTTAACAATAGACTCGCTTTCCCCAAGTGGCTTGGCTGCAAACTTTTTAATTTCTTCGAGAAGCTTTTTCTCGCGCTCCTCTTTAGGCAAACCGCGTAAAACCGCATCCACATCTTACGAGTTATCTTTGCTTATCTCGTAACCGCTGAAGCCTTCTTTCTACGATTGCGCCACCTCCCCGCCCTCGTTCGACGGCTTACCAGTAATGCTGGCGTAAACCTCCGCCAGCGCAGCGTCATCCACTTGGCAGTCAGGTAAGACTTCAGTGAAGAAAGCGCGCAACTCCGTTGGCGTAAACAACGCCCAATCGAGTTGCGCAGTAAGCAACGGTAAGCCGCCCGAACTCGTTTTCCAGTAAAGCCACTTGTAAAACTTCTTGAGGGAAACGCGGTAAATGCTCTTCGTTTGCGGAGAAAACGCTGGATTCAGCTCGACTTTCAAGGCTAGCTCCTGCAAGTCCTGCTTCGACGCTTCCCGAAACGGTTTCGCGAGGAGCACCGCTATTTTGAAGAGCCGCTGCGCGTAAATCACGACGCGCGCTTTGCTTAACCCCGTAGCAAAGCAGTAGTCGAAGAAAGAGAGGATGCTCTGCTTGTTTTCCGGGCAGATGCGCTCGTCTTCCTTAACGCGTTCCTGGTAGCGCTTTATTTTCCCGTCCAGGTTATAGATGTCGGTTGCAGACGCCATGCAGACACTTCCGCCAGCCCCATTTATTAGGAACCGTCACGGCGCTGCAACACGACCATTTCAAGCGCCTTGGCCGGGATTCGAACCCGGGTCGCGGGCTCTTTGCTTCACGAAGTCTGCAAAGCGTCATTCTTTGTAAAAACTTTCTTTTTTAAAAAGAAAGTTTTTTCGACAAGCCCGTATGCTAGACCACTACACTACCAAGGCTCAAAAGCGGAAATAGTTTTGGCGAGCGCTGTTTAAAACCCTTCTAATTCAACGGTTTTAATGCGCGACTTCGCGTCCCCCACCACGCGAACGGCGTTCTTCTTGACGTTAAAATGCTTCGCGAGAAGTTCAACGAGTTCAGCGTTCGCCTTGCCGTCTTCAGGCGGAGAGCAAAGCCACGCTTTCAGCGAGCCGTCGAATTGTTTTTCTACGCGTTGCTTGCTCGCTTCGGCTGCACCTTAACTTTAATTAGCATGACTAATCAGTTAAAGAGTCCCGTCGGCCGGATTTGAACCGGCAACCCCCTGATTACTACTCGCCGCCACAGCGGCGATTATTCTTAATCAAAGTTTCTTCCCAAGAAACTTTGCAGGCTACAGTCAGGTGCTCCGCCAGATTGAGCTACGACGGGTTAACGAGACTAAGAGTTTTGGGAAAAGCGATTTTTATATACGACGGAACCATAACGAGAACAAGCGTCTTGACTGCTGCAGCCGCGTCGAGTGTTTAGTCGACACGCTTTAGTCAAACGGAGAGTGAAGTAATTTTGAGAAAACTATTTTTGCTTGCCGCAGTTGCGCTGGCGTTGCTTTCCTGTTCTTTCGCCGCCGCCTTCACCGCCGAGGAAACAGCGCGGTACTACGCGAACGCCGGCGAAAGCACGGCGACCGTAAACTTCACTGCCGCAGGCGCTAGGCACGTCATGGTTAAAATCAATGGGGCGGAAAGCATCGTGCTGCGCGAAGAAAAAAGCGTTTGGCAAGCCGTTGAAAACGAGGCGGAACTCGAGCCGTTGCTTCGCGAGTATTTGCAGCAACAATTCGACGCGATTGGATTCGCGTCGCGCGCCGCCGCCGTCAAAGCGAACTTCGACGTATTCCGCACGGAGGGAGAGCGGTGCATCGAAGCAATCAAGAAACTCATTCGCTTGAGCCGCGCCACTCCGCCTTACTATTACATCACGCTAAACGCGGGACGCGATTTCCCGAAGGAATACGCTGCGCTGCAAACACTCAACGCGACGCTTCCAACGTTCGAAAACGCGTTCAACTCGAGTCGCGACGCGGTGCTTACCATAGAAAACAAGGTTTCCTTGCGAGATGCTGACGCAGCAATCAATGCGTTCAACGAAGTGAGTTCGGGAATGAACGCGTTCAAGGCGGCTTACGCCAACGTGTCGGCGGCTCACGCAACGATAGTCGCGACTTTCCCGAATGCTTTTCTCTTGCAAGTCGACTTGAAAGACCACTGCGTTTTAAACTCGAACCAAACCGCGGCGGTAGACGAAGTTATTACTCAAAGTTTTCTAGGCGCGATTAAAAGCACGCCTGAACTCGCAAAGCAAATCGCGTTAAACACAGCCGCGCGCAAACCTCCAGCAGCGGCGCGCATGCTTGACGCTGCGCAGTCAGCGAAAATCGCGGAGCTGGCGGAACTAACAACCAACGTAACTAAAGAATACGCGGCTGCCGCCGCCGTTGTCGGCGTAAACCCAGTAAACTTGAGCGTCTTGTGGAAGCAGCTTGGTGAACTCCGCGCGCTTCACGAGCAAACCCGCAACGCGACTAACGACTCGAGTGCTTTCGCTGCGGCGTTCGACCACAAAGCGCGGGAGACAAGCGACAAAATCGCTTTCTTCAAGGCGATGCTCGGCGATTACTCGAAAAGCCTCGTGGCTGTCGACAACGCGACTCGCGAAGTCGACAAAGTCGTTAAAAAATACGGGACGAACGACGAACGCGTAGCTGCGCTGCAGAAAGACTTGCGAAGCCTGCAAGTTTTGGCGAAGAGTTACGACGACTTGCTGCGCGACGGAATGCTGTCAAGCGTTTCATACCAAGCGGTTACTGCTAATGCAACGCGGTTGAGCGAGCGCGCGTCAACTCTCGCGCCTAAGGAAAGCCAACTAGACTTCGTGTTAATTGGGGGAATAGTCATTCTCGTTGGTGCAGTCGCCGCGACGTTTTACTACTTGCGCAAGAAAAAGCAAGAGGGCGTAATCGTACTCGCGCCACCCCAACGTCCTCAAAGCATTCAAAACCCGCCTTATTGAAGGAAGTGCAGTGGGGGAACCGAGATTCGAACTCGGGTCACCAGCTGTTTCGCGCCACCCGCGCTTTTTTCTTTGTTCTAAAAGAAAAAAGGCGTCCCAAAGCTGGCAGGATTCCAGGCTACCCCATTCCCCCGTACGTGAGCGTTAATAATGGGCGCAGGAATTAAAAAACGCGGTTGCAGTTACTCTTTCTTGATTCTGCCGCAAGGTTTTGGAATCTTGAGTTCAGGGTAAACCGCTCCAAAGTCGTCGAGAGAAACGAACGGCGGAAAACCCAAGCGAGTGAAAACGCGGGAGTAAAAAACTTCGCGTAGCAAAAGGCGTTCTTCGTCTCCCGCAGCGCAGGCGAGCGCGTCTTTTTCAGCGGCTTTCGCCGCTTGCAGCGCTTGCGATAGTTTAGAAAAATTTTTTCGCCGGGGAAAAGCCGCCAAAGCTTTTTCGAAACAATCATAGAAAGAAGTCGGGTCATTGCACGCGAACGCGGGAATTTTGCGGTCAACAGTTGTGAAAACGCCTGCAAGGCACGCGAGCACTTCCTTCGCTTCTGCTTTCGCTGGATTCACTTTCTTGACTGCAATCCACCCATTCAAGTCGACTGCAAAGAGAAAATTAGGCGAAGAACACTTGGATTCGACGAATTGCGGGTGCGGAAAAGCTTTCTCGAAAAGCGAGTGAATGAAAAAACTCCACGCGAAGGCAGTCGCGTCGTCGTGTTTACGCGCTCCGTTTGCAAGCTCTTCTTCCGTTGGTTTTTTGAGGAGAACGAAGGGCTGCATTTTTTCTTCGATTGTTCCTGGCCTTAGTTCGCGGAGAACCGTAGCGAGTGAGTCGAGGGAAGAAACGCGTTTCGCGAAAGGAGCAGCCACTCCGCGCAACCCATTCAAGTCGAGTGGCGCGTAGTCGAACATTTTCGCTAGGCACGTGGCGCGCGCTGCCGCGAGGACTTCAAAAGCTTGTTTTCGACTCGGGTTTTCTATCCTGAGCGAAAACTCGTTGTTCTTTAAAGGAGAATCAAATTGAATGAACAAAGATAACGCCTTCTGCGCAGTATGCGCGCTCTGCGTGCGCCTCGCTATCACGCTTTTAACTATTTTTGGTTTTTGTTTTTTTATGCCGACGTTGCTTTAACGTTTTTAAGCGCTTCTACGGTTTTGCGGGCGCTCGCACCGACAGTCGTCTCTGGTTCGAAAGCGCCTCCAGCGAAAACCGAGCCGCACGAGCGGCAGCACCACTTAGCGTAACCTTCGCGCTTGAGTTTAGGTTTGCCGCACTTTGGGCACGCGTGCTTTCCGCACTTAGCCGCGGCAACTGCACGCGCTCGCTCGCGAATTTTTTTTCCGTACCTTGAACCCATTTTCCTCAACCACTCAAATTTTCTTTAAGAGTTCCCGCGTTTTTTCTTTTGCTAGGTCTATTAACTGCAGTATTTCGTCCGCAGCGAAGCCCGCGGCGCCGCTTTTTTGGGCTGCACACAAGGCGCCGTCGCTCGTGCAGCTAAACGTCAAGCGCCCGTCGCTCGCTATTTCTTCTTCGTTTGAGGCGTCGGCAACGATGCGGCCGGAGATTTTTTCGAAAGTGCACGAGGCGACTAAGCGCTTGGGTTTGAAGTCGCGAACGTATTCGCCGCGCACGATTGCGTCGTTTTCGAAGCGCGGAATTCGCGTGCACGCAAGCGCCGCGCTCGCTGCGAGAACAGCCGCATCAATCAAATTGCCGCAGTGGTCGACTACGTGGAGGTCGACGAAGAGCGCGAACACTTTGCCATCTTGCGTTTTAGTCTTTCCGAGTTCTTCAAGGTCGATTACTTCAGCGCCGCGAATCCCTCGGTCTACTACTCGTGCGACTTCAATGCTGTTCTCGTCCGGAGGGCCTGGCTCGAAACTCGGGTGCGCCATGGGTGAAAACTCGCACCCTACCATGAAAACGCCTTCGTCGGGCCTGTCGGGAAAGGGCAGCATCAAATCGAATTTAGTCGCCGCGAATACTTTCGTGCCGCCGATTTGGCAGAACGCGCTTCCATCGTCGTTAGGCAAACAATTTTTTTCGACGGTTACTTGGCGATAGTCGAGTAACCCTCGTCCGTCAACGCGCTTTCCTTTCGACAACAAGTCTTTCACGAAAGACGCTTTGACTTCCTCTAAAAGGTTTTCCATTTCCGCATTCACTCTCCAAAGCATTAAGGCGCAGGAGCGTTATTGTTGCTCGCTTGACTGCTCGCCGACTTCTTGTTCGCTCGCGCTCGTCGCAGCGTATTTTTCCTTTAATGCGGCGGCTTGCAACTCGTGAATTGAACGCGCTGCTTCCAAAGCGAGCTTCATTCCTTCGGCGACTTCTTCCTTGTTTAGCATTCCATCCATTTGAAACAACAAGATTTCACCAGTGCGCGGCGCAAAAACGAAAGGCATGTCGCTTTGCCCGTAATTATCTTCGTCCTTGTTCAAATCAACAACTATTTTGCCGTCGATTTTTCCTATGCTGACTCCGCAAGGAATGTCTCGCATCGGAATTCCCGCGTCGGCAAGCGCCACTCCTGCAGCGGTAATCGCTGCAATGCGCGTTCCACCGTCGCTTTGCAAGACTTCCATGTGAACGTCAATCATCGTCTTTGGAAACTGCTGCACGAGCACCACGTTTTCGAAAACGTGGCGCGCCACCTTGCTGATTTCAATGCTACGCCTATTCGGTCCCGCTCGGCCGTGTTCTTCTTGCCCTGAAAACGGCGCCATAATGTAGCGAGCTGCGATGATCGCCTTGTAAGGATTCGTCAAGTGTTTCGGGAAAACTTCGTGTGGACCGTATACGGCGGCGAGCACTTTGTTTCGCCCCCACTCGACAAGCGCGCTTCCATCCGCTTTCTCAAGTACTCCAGCCTTGATGCGTAACGGGCGGAGTTCAGTAAGCCCTCGTCCGTCGCAGCGCTTTCCATCAACGATTTTCGTGCGTTCGTCAACTTTTGACTGCATTCTTTTATTCACCTGCTTCGTGAAGCGTCAAGCGTGAATTTGCGTTTCACTTCCAGCCGCGCTTCGCCCGTTCTTCTCCGACTCTTCGCGCAAAAACGCTGTTACGCGGTCGGTTAACCCGCTCAAGTGCGCCTCGCGGCAAATCTTGAGAATCGCGAGAGTCGCGAGAGCAGTGTTTCCGCCTTTTAAGTAAAGTCTGCCGTTCTTGCCTACACTCACGTCGGTGTGCGTGAATTGTTTGATTACCGTAAGCATACTGCCGGCGCGCCCGATGACGCGCGGCACTTTCACTGGAGTTATTTCGAGAATCTCGCCACCAAACAATTTTCGGGGGCGTGCAAGCGTTGCGTCGTGTACTTCGTTTACTTCGATTACTTCAGCCGCGACGACATCGCCGAGTTCAAAGTCCTCACGCAACTCTTTGCTGCTCAGTGAACCTTCGTAAGGCGAGTTCAAGTCAAGCACATAGCCGCTGAAACGCTGGTCTTTCACTATGCCGACGACGAAATCCCCCACGCGCGGAAGATAGTGTCCCTTCAAAGGAACAAACTTGTCTTCCTGCACAAAACCAACGACGCATGCAATCGTAGCCCCGCCTTCTACCACCGTTCCAGGAATCCGCCGCGGCTCAGCAAAAATTTGTTCACCGGGCAAAACTATTCGCCTCTCGCCGCGAGCATAAGAATCGCTTCCAGTGGTTTTGCCGCCTGCACGTCCTTCAAAATCAAATTCCACTCTTGAATACCCCTTCTCCAATTTTATTTAATCAATGCAACGATTTCGTTTGCGCTTGCCCGCTAGTCAACTTGTTTAGTTTTTCAGCAAACTCTCCTTGCAAGCCAGCTGGAAACTCGCACACGCAAAAAAGCGAACCGTCTTCTCCCCATTCTTCGCGCTGCAACCCGAATTCCTTCAGCAAGCCGAAAGCCCGCGCTGAATGCTCCGCGGGAATCTTCACAGCAAGCCGCGCGTTTTCCACGCTGATTGGAATGATTTCGCGCAGTGCTTCAATCGCAGCCGGAACTTGTTCTTCCGCGCTCTTGAAAGCGTCGACGTGCACGCGCGCTTCCTCCATGGCGCGCTCGATTCGCTGCGGCGGGTGAGGCGCGTGAGTGCGTGGGTCGACGGCTGTACGCGCTATGAGCGCGACGATGCGCGCGCGTTTTTCTTCGACGAGTTTGCGGCGCTGCTCGGTAGTTAATTGCAATTCGCCGTCAGCAAAAATGCGGCGCGCGACCTCGTTCACGTCGTTCGTGCCGAAAATTTTTTTCACCGCGGCAGCGCTAGCGCGCTCGCCCTTGCGCGCGTCACTGAAAACTTCTTCTGCAACTAAAACGTTGTCTAAGGTCTTGCGCACGCCAATTTTGTACTCGAAGCCCGCTTTCGGGTCTACGAGGATTTCGAAGCGCTCGCCGTTTTTCTCAAGGCGCGCTATAATCGTGTTTTCAATGCCGGACACCGTCAATCAACTGCCGAACTATTGGAAACAAAAAAAGTTTTAATCGCTTGAATTGAAGTTTTGGCACTCCTCAGAGCTATCTGTTTTTTTTCTCTGATTTTTCAGCTTTTTCGAGTTTTTCGGGCTTGTCGCTCTTCTCTGGTTTCTCTTGCTTTCCACAGCTGCTACTTGGGGCGCTGAGTTCAGCGAGGTAAGAAGCGATTTCGCTCGTCGTCAAAGCACGCACTTTGCGATCTGCAAGCGTAATGACGGTCGCGTCCACCACGCTCGCACTGAGTTTTTCTTCTACGCCACGCTTGAGCGCGCGCAACGCGAGGCGAATTCCTTCCTGTAGCGACAATCCTTCCTTATATTCTTTCTCGAAAAACTCTTCAACTACTTTTTTGCCTGAGCCGATGGCGCTTGCTTTGTACTCGAACAAAGCACCGCTTGGGTCTGTCTCGAACAAGCGCGGCGCGCCGTCGACTCCAGCGATGAGGAGGGAAACACCGTAAGGACGAACCCCAGCGTATTGCGTGAAGATTTGAATGTGGTCGCCGAGTTCTTTCGCGAGCGACTCGACACTGATGGCCTCGTTGAACGTGAGACGGTGTTTTTGCGCTTCGACGCGAGCGAAGTCGATGAGCTTGCGAGCGTCCGCCACTAGTCCTGAAGAAGAAGCGGCGATGTGCGAATCGATTTGATAAATTTTTTCGTGTGACTCGCCCACGATGAGCCCGCTCGTCACGCGCTTGTGTGCGACGAGCACGACTCCCTCGCGGCAAACGAGCCCTACACTCGTACTCCCGGTTTTTACGGCTTCTCGTGCGTACTCTACTTGAAAAAGCCGTCCGTCAGGCGAAAACACGGTAATCGCTCGGTCGTAAGCCGCTTGACTCGGGGGATACAACCACACCACCTCTCAAACCACGCTGAACGCTCTAAAAGCAAAACCACTCAATAAACGAAAACGCAGGTTCAACCAAAAAAGTCGAATTAGCGTCTTGATACTCGAACTTCAAAGCGAGCCAATCCAAAGACGAAATCGCTTTTTTCTTCTCTTTGCCGCTTTTAATTTGCGAAAAAAGCCTTTTTATTCCTTTGTTTTAGCCAGCTTTGCTAAAGAACCTAGTTTTTAGTGAACTATTTTAGCGAGTGAACCACCTTTTTTAGCAGAAGTCGGGCTTAATGCCGAGTTCCTTCATTTCTTGAATTACGACGGTAATATTGTAAGCAATTATTTTGCACAACAACTCGTTCTTTTGAGCCGTAAAATTCTTTGACTTTAAGCCGTCGCCGAACTTCTTTTTGATTGCGGCGAAGGTCGATTCGACGTTTGACCTTCGATGATAATGCTCGTAAATCCGCTTCTTGACCGCGTAGACTGAATTTGTTTAGTTGCTGTTTCTTCTGAAAAATTTGAGCCGCAATTCGAGCATTTTCCAACCACTGATTTGCCTGCTGACCCCAATACGCCAGTAGACGTTGGAACGCCAGTAATCTCGGAATCGTCAAAAAACGGTTCGCTTGCGATTTTGTATATGCCTCTGAATCCCCGTTCTAACTTGTTTTCGTCTATCCTCATTTGATAAAACAATACGGTATCGCCAACGCGCAAGGTAAACAAATCAGAGTATAGCCCGAATAGCGTCTTTTCGTCTTTCGGATTTTTAACGCCGCAAAAGCGCCTATCGCGGTGAACTGGAAGTGTGTCGCCATGAAAAACTTAATACACGCGTTTTAAAATACCGCTTGTTTTTGAATTAAGCATGGCTTTTGGCGGAGAACAGTTTTGGTGTTGTCCTTTCTGCCAAGCGCAAGTCATTAAGGTTTTCTTTCGACCAGCGCACTGCGAGTTTAGGACGATTCGAGGTAGTGGTCAAAGCGCGAGCAAGAAGGAATACAAGCAACAAGAAGCCAAAATCTTAAGTTTATCTTGCTCGAATTGTGGGAAGACGAAGAAGGAAATCGAGGAAAAACTATTTTTTTAGCAGGCTGACAGGGTTTTTTAGCAGGATTCACTTTATTAGCAAAGCCGTTTTAGCCGCTGGCGTTGCGTTGGCGGCTTGAAAAAAGGAAAAGCGTAAAAACAAGAAAAAACGTTAACTAAGCGGGAAACAAGCAATGCAAAAACAAGTTTTCACGAGAGCGGTGTGCGCCACCACCGGCGCGAATAGTCTAGAGCAAATGAAGACGGTTTTTTACCAGCAGTTCGCTACGCGCGGAAAGCGGCAAACGAGCCGCAGGCCATTCTCCGTCGTTCGCGAGCAAAGAGGAATAAATTGGTTCGAGTTTCTTGAAAGCGAAGGCAAGTTGTTGCCGGAAACGAACCACATTCTCGTTTGCGAGCCAGTCGACCCGCGAGCAAAAACCGTGAAAGTCGCTTTGCTTAAACACGAAGAAGGCAAAACGCAGTTGTTAAAAGTTTTGACAGTCAAGAAGTGGTGGCAAGCCTTCCAATAACGCCACTAATTTTTTCAACGCGAATCGCCACGTCGCGCCCCTGCCAAAAACGCTTGAGCGCGAGCGCCGCAATGCTTTCCTCCAACCCTGAAAGCGCGCACTTGGCTATGCCGCGCTGCGACGCGTCATCGAACTCGACGAGGCGCAAACGCGAGCGAGCCGCGCCCGCCTCGCCGAGGAACTCTATCGCCGCGGAATACAGCAAATATCTCGCGTCCTTCACGGAAATAGGCTGCGGCGACTCTAAGCGAAATAACAAGTAACGCGATTTTTCGCGAACCAACGCCAGATTCACCGCCTCGAAAACCATTTTCCGAAAGAACGCAACGCGCGCGCGCGATGCGAAACGCGCGCTTTTTCTGCGACAGTCATTTCCGCAAACGTTTTCTTGAAGCCGCGTGGAACAAAGATTTCGTCGTAAGGCAAGCGTGCATGGTGTGCGCGTCCTTTGCGCTTTTTCGCGATCACCCCAAAACAACGCCCAACGAAAAGGCGGGGCTTGGTTTTCGGCGCGGTGAATGCAATGATTGACTGGAAGAAAGCAGTTCGCTTTACGCCCTTACCGCGCAACAAGCGTAAAACGCCGTCAAGCCCGACGCCGCAAACGAATGGGCGCGCGTAAGCCCCTGGAAAGTTTTTGCAAGCGTCGAAATAAATTCCAGTGTCTTCAACGATTAGCGGCGCCTTTACGATTCGCAGCGCTTGTCTCGCTTTCGTCAAAACAATCTCGCGCACGTCGTCGCTTTGCGGTTCTTCCAAGTGAAACCCGCGCCTAACGACTTGAATTCCGAAGGGCTTTAAGACTCCGCGCGCCTCGCGGGCTTTGCCAGCATTCGTCGTAACGAAAACGATTTTCTTTGTTTTTTTGTTCACTTCAGCCACTCAATCGGTCGGCGGGAGAGCCGATTTTCTTGAAACGCACTGCTTCGCCAAGATACTTTTCCAGAGCACCCGGCTTGTAATCACGGAAGTTGAAGAAGCCATCTACGTTTCGCCGCAACTCCTCGACGTACGAGTAATATTCTTTTTCCGAAAACTTGCGTAGCCCGAGTTCTTCGAGAACTAATTCGATTTGTTTGCGCGCCGACGCGATTTGTTTTTCGTCGAGGGCGAGCTTGCGTGCCTCGAAGAATTTCGAGTGTCCTGGAACTTCCACGAGCAAAAAATCGACGCCGCGGAAGGCGAAAGCGCGAATTCGCCGCTCGCACAAATAACCGCGCTCGTAACCAATTAGCGTTAGAAAGTGAATCAACTCGTCCATTTGCTTTTGCTGGAGTTTTAGAGCGATTTCGCGGCGAACGGCGTGCGGCGATCTCAGCTTTAATTTTTCGTGGTTGACTGAAACAACGAGTTCCGGCTCGCCGTTAGTCACGCGAACGCGCAAGTCGAACTCGCTAGCCGCCTCGCGGCTCGAACAATCGATTAGAAAGCGGTCGAAGTCGCCTACGAAAACGCCTTTCGCCTTCAAATCCTTCGTCAAGCGAACAAACTCGTCTTCCTCAAGCGGCCCTCTCAGTTCCACTAGGAATTCCTTTCTCAAACGTTGTTTATTCAGTACAACCACCTCAAAACAAGTTTAAGCCGCTTAAAGCCCGCGCGGCTTGCTCGAAACTCAAGCCAAGCATTACTCCAATTGCAATGCTTTCGCGCGGGCTTTTTAAATCAAATTCTTTCTCCGCTCTCGACACTAAAGCGAACGGCGCCTTGAGTTTGACGCAGCGCTTCAAGAAAACGCGCGTTTCAGCGATTAATTTAGCGCGCTGCATTTCAGCAGCGCGAACGAAAGCAATCAAAGGAATCTCGAAAGCGCTGGTTTCACTAGCCTCGCTCGCGTTCGCGACAGCGCGAATCAAACCTTCATCAAAACCAAACCCGCGCAGGAGAAACGGGTTAACGAGAACGCCGCGGCGAGCGGCGGCGCGCAGCAATTCATTGTTCGCACTCTCAACGGCGCACAACCCGCTTTCGCTCGAGTGTTTGGCCTCACTGATTTTCTGCAAGTTGCTCTGCTTGCTTAAAACAACGAGAGGCGGTGAAAACACTTGCTTGAAGCCGAGAGCCAACGCTTTTTCCTTGAGCGCAGGGTTTGCTAAATGCAAGTCAGTGAATTGCGTCACAGTAATCGTTAGCGAAAGCAAAACATATATATATAGCGTCAAGATTTTGTTGGGGACTATGGCTAATCCAGTTTCGAGAACGTTTCGACGCGTTTTTTCTCCGCAGATAAAGCCGTTTACGATTAAGGCCCAAACGCGGAAATGCGGTTAAATGAAGAAATAATCAGAAAAATCGGCGAACGCCACTTAATTCTTCGCCCTCAGGACCCGAGGTTAAAGGCGCAGTGGTTGAGCGTTCCGCTTTCAGAATACGGCACCGCGCGCTTTAACAAAATGGCTAGGCAGTTTTATAAAATCGCGAGGAAAGAATTTCGGTTTAGCGAAAAACGCGCTAGAAACATGCTTCAAGCGACTAAACCGATTGAAGGCGCAACTCACGTTTTAGTTTTGCCGCTAGGTGGAGTCAAGTACCGCTTTGCAGTAATACCCGTTTCTTACTCGCCGAACAAATCTAGTTTTCTTAAAGTGACTTACCAGTAGTGTCTTGAAAAAAGAAAAGGAGTAGGTGGGTGAGCCGTAGCCCGCTTTTTGTTGTTCACGGCATTCGACTAAGCGGACGCAAAGCGTCCTTGCACCCAACGAGGCGCGTTTCATTCCATCAAGCAACCATAGTCACGCTGAAGCGCTCACCCCGAATTGCTTGCGGATGTCGTTTCTGTTCCCCGTACTCGCCTTAAGCGAGGGCACTTGCGTGCCTATCAACAACCCGTTCTTTTCTTTCCAAGAAAAGAAGGGTTTGGTGAGCGGAACTTCCTCAGCAGCCGCGCTTTGACGCGCCAGCCACCGTCAGCCGTGCACTCACCCGCCTACCGCCTAATAGTGTGTGCGGGCGAGTATTTAAATTGTTTTTTCACGGAAACAATAACGCGCAAAGGGCTGGTAGATCAGCAGTAGATCGCACGCTTCGCAAGCGTGAGGCCGCGGGTGCGACTCCCGCCCAGTCCATTCCAACCAAGTTAGTTTTACAGCTCGAGTTCATTAGGGGCAGCGAATGAAAAAAATTGAAAACAACTTGTTCGCCGCTTTAAACTTCGCATTGGCAGTAATCGTAGTCTGGTTCTTTCTCACGCAGTTCGACTACGCGCAAATCGCCGCAACACTCGCCAAAACGAGTTTGTGGTGGATTATTCCCGCAGCGCTTTGTTATTGGGCGATGAATTGGATTAGCGCGATTCGCCTACAGCGGTTCCTCAAAGCGAAAGCACGCACACTCGAAATATTCTTTATTCACATGAAGGCGTTGTTGCTGAGCGACGTTACACCAGGGCGAGCAGGCTATGCATACTTACTCGTGGGCTTGCGCAAGCACGGGGCGACTTCTGCAAACGCTCGCATACTCGGTTTGCTGCTCGCCACGGATTTTTTCGTTAGAGCGTTGTTGATCATCGCGAGCATCGCGTTGTTCGCCCGCTCGTTCTTGACAGCGGGCGTTTTCCTGGCTGTTCTCAGCGCTGCAGCGCTTTTTTTGTTTTGGATGCGCGTGCGCTTCATAGAACGAGTGCTCGCGCGAATCCCAGGGGTTGGCGCGCGTTTGGCTGGATTTTACAAAACCGTTTTCGTAAAGCGATTGGAAGTGCGCGAATTGTGGCTCGCTTTAGCCGCTTCCTTCGTTGGAAGCGTGTTGCGCGGCGCTGCTTGGCTCTTCCTCTTAATCGCGCTTGGTTACTGCCCGCCGACGGCGACGCTTGAAGCGTTCGTCGTCTTGTGCGCGTTGTTGACGTCACTTTCT
>JAVYMB010000013.1:0-13928 GCA_038740145.1 Candidatus Norongarragalinales archaeon
TCCGGCTGCGATGTAGACAACGCCCTACTCGCTTTGCAGGGTTTGACAAAGCCAGAGGACAAGACGGAAGAACAAATTAAAGTCTGCTTTTGTCCTCGTTGCAGGGAAAAGAACTCGCCGATAGCAAAGTTTTGCCTGCGTTGCGGCACGCCGATGGACGCGCAAATAATGGCTCAAGTCGAGGAAGAGAAAAAGAACGGAGACGAACTCATGAACGCGCTGATGAAAGACGCGGAGTTCAAGGAATTCCTCTACAAGAAAGCAGTCGCACTAGGGTTTGAAAAGAAGCTCTGATTTCTCGCGTTCTTCACGCGCTTTTTTCTTCAACTCCCAAAGCCACTTCGGTAAGAAGGGTCTCAATTCTTCGAGCGTGAGTTTCCAGTTTTCATTCATGCTTGAAACTTGCGCTGACGGTTGCCTTATTCGCTCGTGCTGAATTCGGCAAAATCATGCCTCATCTTTCGATCTCGTTCTGGGCTTTCGTTCCTCGTTTTGTCCTAGGAATTTCCTAGGAAGCATTTGAGAGACAGAAATTTCCTAAGAAACATTCAGTCAGCGGCTAAGCAAATTAGCCCGCTTGAGCAGGATTGTAGCCGTTGCGGTGTTCGCGATGGTTGCAAACAACTTGATGCTCAAACTATTGGAATTGATTCCAGAGGAAAGCGTCAGCGTTCACCAGTTAACTTGCAAAACCGGCCTCGACCACCGCACGATCAAGAAGTACATAGACTTGATAATCACAATTCAAGAGTGGAAGAAAATACGCAAAGAGCAAGTGGGACTCCGCATACTCGTGAGGCGAGAAAAATGACTCGGCACTCCAACTTGCTATTGATTGAAGGAAAACGCAAAGGTCCGGATTTCGTCGCCAAAGTGCCGGTTCAAAACAACCGCTGGCTCGAAGTCGGCGTTGCATTCTACAATCCGAAAACCCAATCGATTACATTGTATTTCGACGCTTTGCCGGTTGGAGGGAAAATAGTTCTATTCAAGCCTAAACACTAGATTTCGCTTACCCCTAGGCTTTGCAACAATTCAGTAAATTCTTTTGCTTGTGCTATAAGTGAGCCGGCCAATTCGTTGGCGTTTAAGACATTTTGATCCAAGTCGCGGAGTTTTGTAGCAATTTTTTCTGATGGAATGTTTCTTAGGTCAAGAATAGTTGAGATGCCGAGGGAAGACTTGAAAGAACCTTCTTGGGCGATGATCTTCTCTTTCAATGTTGCCGGAAAGGCAGAAAGAAATATTTCCACGCTCATTTTCTTGAGTAATTCCCTGACTTTTACCGTGTTCCTTATTGGCGGTAATGTTTGCGTGAGAGATATTTTTCTGAGTATGACTGCAACAAATTCAGGTGTAAAAGAATGTCTATTCTTGAAACCTGCGACGAGGTCGTTTTTTGGATTCTTTGCGATCACATAGCTGACTTTAAAGCCTTCTCCAGACCTCCATTTTTCCATTATTTTGTAGCTTATAGCTGGGTAATTCTTTTGTGTTTTTTGTTGCAGTTCCTTCCACAGTTTTTCAATTTCAGAAGAAAGAAATACCTCTAGGCCACGTGCAGATCGCAAAGGTTTTGGTAGATCAGTAACAGGAATTAGAAAAAGATTGTGCTGTCTAAAGACGCGTACGAAACCTAGTTTTTTCAGTATCGAGATGGCGGGGCTTACGTTGTCTAATTCCTTTTTCAGGTTGTCTGGAGTTCCTTCGCCATAAGTATGTACGAGAAGTAGGTCATCATTTCGGATTTTTTCCAGAGCTTTTTGCAACTCGTCTTCTTCGATTACACCCTCTCGTAGAAGCCGCTTAATAAAATCTTCTTTTTTTGTATTGCGACTTTTTTCCTCCTTTGCGTAGTCGTATATCGCTTCGACCTGATCAATCGTCTTTTGAGGAATCGGATTCTCTTCGAAATACCATAAGACAAAGAGCACAATTTGAATAATACTTCCTAAGACCGTGATCAGAAAGGTATACTTCTGATTATCTGATAGATAGAACAATGTAGCCGCAAGAAGGAGAATAACGCTGATCCCGGCAATTAGCTTAATTTTAGACGGCATCATGACCTAACTATCGAAGGAAGATAATAAATCGCTTTGGAATTCTTGGCGTGCATGAAAATGCCGAATTCTCCACGAAACGAAATGAGACCCCCGAGCGCCAAGTTGTTGCATGGAAGCAAAGCACTTGGTCGTAATAGGCGATTCAAGAAACATGGCGGAGGTTTCGAACGACTCGGTTCAGTTGGTCGTGACGAGCCCGCCGTATTTCAACGTTAAAGACTACGGCCGGGAAAACATTGGCTCAATTGACGACTTCCACGCTTACCTGCAGGAAATGCAGCTCGTATTCGACGAGTGCTACCGCGTCCTCGAAAAAGGGCGCTATTGTTGCATCAATATCTGCGACGTGATCAGCGACGACCAAAAGTACCCAATCCCCGCCCATTTCGTCTTGCTCTTGAAGAGGGCGGGTTTCGAGTATCGCGAGGACATAATTTGGAAAAAGCCTTCCGGAGTCGGCGCAAACGGCGGAAGCGGAGCAGGCAAGCGGTTCGGCCTGCTCATTCAACACCCTTACCCAATGTACTATTTTCCGAACAACGTCTTCGAGCACATTCTCGTTTTCCGCAAAGGCAAGTTCGACTACAAGCGTGTTGGTCTTGAGGAAAAGCGCAAGGCGGCCATCGAAATCGAGGAAGCCAAGAAACGCTGGAGTTCCGACGTTTGGGAATTCTGTCCCGAAACCAAGAACCAGTATTCAGGCGAGACGCATCCGGCCATGTTTCCAGAAGAACTGCCTGAGGCGTTGATTCGGTTGTATTCGTTCGAGGGGGAAACGGTGCTGGATCCCTTCCTTGGAAGCGGCACGACCACGAAAGTTGCGGAGAGCCTAAACCGGAGGTCGATAGGCTACGAAATCAACCGCTCTTTCCTGCCGCTCATCAAGCGAAAATCCAACATCGCCCCACACGATCTGAAAATAATCTTCCAAAAAAGGTGATGAAAATGAAAAACAAGACCCTGTTGTTCGGAATAGCCTTCTTGAGCTTGGTTGGCTTCGCCGTAGCCGCGCATCCTCCAACCGTTTTTGTGAAGCAACTTCGCCACTTCAAACAATTGCTCGTCAGTCACGCGTTTGTTCAGCTTCTCGTTGCGAATGCTTTCGCTTCCAGATTCAACGCCAATCGCGAGTTCCAGTTCAACTTTTCTATTCCTCTTTGTGCACTCGCGTTTCACGTGCTTGGAAATTTCGCTCAAAACTCTTTCATCCAAGTATTCCGGCCTCGACTCGAAGCCTATGCACGTCATTTTCGGAAACAATTTGAAAAGCTCCGTTATGCCTTTCGTTAAAACTTCTGTTGGAATTACGCTCGGCGAAATAGTGGAGTGCGTCATTCCAATGATTGAAACCCTGCGCACCTTCTCAACAGCCCGCGCGTTCTTAGCAGCCATTTGAGATTTCGACTCGTTCAACTGTGAAATGAGTTCTTCCTCGCTCAACGGGCCTAGTCCAGCGTACTCTGCGTCTGCTTTGCACAAGCCGCAGTAAGCGCACGGCTCGAAGGTCACTGCTTTCTCGCAAGGCAGTGTTCTAAGCGTGATGAACAATTCTCTTCCAGCGTGCGAGTCATACCACGACGCTGGCCAAGGAGTCAAGCGCTGCGCGCAGGCGAAGCCATGACTAAATTTTGGCGTCAAGCTTTTTAAAAGAGGCTAAGCTTCAAAAAAACGATGCGCGACGCGAATGCGAGCGAAGGCGTTGCGCTTGCGCCTCGCTTGCTTGAACCCAGCTTATTTAAGTGCTTCGTCTATCGCTGCGCGGTCGAAGCCCACGATTATTTTCCCGTCTATTTCAATGACTGGCACGCCCATTTGCCCGCTTTTTTCAGTCATTTCTCGCGCTGCAGCGGCGTCGGCGCCAACGTCTACTTCCTTGAATGCTACTCTCTTCTTCTTCAAGTAATCCTTCGCCATAAGGCAGTACGGACACGTCTGCGTAGAGTAAACGATTACGTTTCTTGTCTTCGCCAAAAAACCACCTCGAGTCACTATCTTTTTTCGTTGGAAAAGCATTGAATAGTCAGGCCACTCGAGAGTCGTAAATTTTTTGAAGGCGGCTCCAAGCCTTGTCAGCGTACGCTTCCGCCTTTGGTCCAGAGCCATTGTAGCGGCGGAACGCTTCGCGAATATTGCTGCTTGCCTTGAGTTTTCGGCCGAACTCGAGCGCGCCTGCGAACGCTGAATTCAATGGGTGAAAACAACTTTTGGGGTCGTTGAAGCCAAGCTCGGCGTTCGGGTAAGCGTGGAAAGCGTAGTTGTCCCATTGTTCGCGCTTGCAAGTCTTGGCTACGAAAGCGTATTCGCGGCTCCACCTAGCGCAGTACTCTCCGTAATTCTCGTAAAACTGCGGCATTGTCTGAAACGCGCCGCACTCGCCGTCAGCCCCTACATCAAAAGCGTTTCCACGGCTTTCCATCCAAAGCAACACGCACAAGTACTCTGGCTTGACGCCTAACCTCTTGATTTCCGGTTGGTTGACGACGCGCATTATCACTTCCTCCCAAGAAAGCAGTGGTTGCCCCGAAACCAAATTGTATTCGCGAATGTTGTTGTTTTCAAGTCCTTTGCACCAAGCGCTTGAACGCAACGACGAATCGCTGTAAGACGGCATCGTTCTCGCCGCCTCAACAACGTCGCGCACTGTCGCCGCCGCGCCGCTTGCAGTTGCTGGCGCGGGAGGCGTCTCCCCGCTTTGCAACGCGAGAAACCAAGCAGGCGGCTCGAGCGCTGGAAGAATGCAGACGTCTTCATTAGTGCACGCAGACGAATCGCTTTCCAGCGACTGAGCGGCGGCTGGAAGAGAAAACGAGAGTAAAAAATAAAAAACCGCCGCAGAAAACAAAAGCGAGTAGTTCACAGGAAGTTTTAAGCGCGGGTTCTTAAATAAGTTTGCGAGTTTAAAGTTTTTTCATTCTTTCGACGGTGGCTTCATGTAATTGCGGAGTAATTCGGCTGCGCGCTTGACGCTGCGCCCGATTTGCTTTTCGCTTTTCGCACCGCTGCAAATTACTTTACCGTTCTTGAATAATAGCAGCGTTGTTCCCATGTCTTTCAAGCGCATTATTGCGCCCGGAAATTGTTCCGGCTCGTACTCGACGTTGTCGACTTTCATGGCGATGTTGAATAAATCCAACTCTACGTTGAGGTTCGCGCTCGCCACGATGTTTTCAACCTTGAAACTCGTGTTCACTTTGCAGCGCTTGCTTTTCGCCGCACTTCCTTCTTTTGCTTGCTTAGCCATTTCAAACCACCTGCCGCGACTACTTGCGGCGACAATAGTTTTTTAAAGCCGCGCCTTTTAAAGCCGCCTTATAAATCTTCACACCTAGGCATTTAAAAGGCTTTATATACGCGGTTTGGGCGTGCGAGTCGGCTGCGCGGGAAAAACAAAAGGAATTTAATCTGCGTTCGACAAAAAAGTAAGCCTTGCGCACAATGCGCACGCAGTTTTCTCTACGGTTTATTTGCGGGGGAAGAATTTTGAAGAAAAGCAAAGGCGGACAAGTAAAGAGAAGCAGGAGGCTGCGCTCGCTCGGCCGGTTGAGTGCTGCAGCTCGGTTGCGTTCGTTTCCAGTGGGCGCGCGAGTCCGCATTCGCGTCAATCCCAGCGTGCAACGCGGCAAGCCGAACACGTTGAGGTTTAACAACAGAGTCGGCGTAGTCGTTGGAAAACGCGGCTCATGCTTTGAAGTGCGGGTTCGCGACGGCGGCGGGAAAAAAGGGAAAGAAAAAACGCTTTTCGTTTCAAACGCCCACTTGACGCTGGCGTGAAAGCTTTAAGCGGAGGGGAATTCGTTGAATGTGGAAAGCGAGAAAATAATTAGTTTGCCTGAAGCGAAAGCTTTACTCGAAAAACGCAGGAAGGAAGGCGCGCTGGGGTACGAACAACAAAACACTTTTGAATACTTGGAGGAATTCGCAGCGTTCGACGAAAAAGACGCGCGAGAAATGCGCAAGGAACTCGAAAAACTCGGGTTTCTCAATGAAGCGCAAATCGTGAGCGTAGTGAATAACGCTCCGCGTTTCGAAAACGAAGTTCGTGCGATTCTCGCTGGCTGCGCCGGTGGAGAAAAAAGCGGTTGCACTGCAGAACAAGCAAAGCAAGTCTTGAAAATCGTGAAGTCGTATTCGCCGAAAAAGTGAAGGCGAAAAAAGCGATTTTTCTACTTTTTCAAAAGCTTTTTTTAAGCACGCGAACTAATTGAATCCAGTGATTCGTTGGAGACTGGCGGAAAGAAAAAGCGTTGGCTGAAGCGTGGATTAAAGCGTGGGTTGAAAGAAAATGGAGAAACGCGAGGAATACGCGCTAGTGCTGGACTACTTGCCTTACGGAAAAAGCGGGGAAGCCCAACGCGAGCCACTCGCGCAAGTACTCGGCGAATCTTTCTTCACGCTGCTCGAAGTGATTCCGAAAAGCGAGGCTAAACTAAAGGCAGGCGACCGAGTTTATATTGGAAGCGGCGAGCGAGACAAAATCGACCACGTAAAGGGACGCGTGCTTTGGAGCGACTTGACTGCCCGCGCGCAAAACGAAGCGCGCGTCATCCTCAAGCGCCTCGTGAAAGAACGCGAGGCTTTCTTCGTCGACTTCTTTAACCGAGCAGGCGCGATAAACATTAGGGCGCACACTCTCGAACACATTCCAAGCGTCGGCAAAAAACACTTGAAAGCGATTCTAGAAGCGCGCGACAGAAAGAAATTCGAGTCTTTCGAAGACATTCGCAGCAGAGTACCGCACTTGCGCCACATCGAAGACTTGCTTGTTGAGCGCATCGTGCATGAACTCGAAGGCGAAGCGAAATACTACTTGTTTGCAAAGCCGCCTGCTAAACGCGAGTAACGCGCTCGCCGTTTAAAAGCACTAAAACAAGTAACGTTTCAACTCGCGTCAGCCACAGCTTCAAGCGCTAAGGAGAAGGAGAAGGCATTTCAGAAGGAGAAGGACTCGGAGAAGGAGAAGGCATTTCAGAAGGAGAAGGACTCGGAGAAGGAGAAGGCATTTCAGAAGGAGAAGGACTCGGAGAAGGACTCGGAGAAGGAGACGTGGGCGCAGCTAAAGTCGTGAAACTCGAATCCGCCGAAACAGCGCAAACATTGTTGCTGACTGAACAACTCCAAACCCGGTAGTGGTAAGTCGTATTCGCAGTCAAACCACTCAAAAACACTGAATGAAATACGCTTGCCGGCGCACTCGAGTTTGTTGCGTTCGTTCCGTAACTCGTCGTTACACCGTATTCTACAGTGTCGTTGCTGCAAGTCACGTCTGTACTCCACGTTATGCTTGCGTTCGCGTGAGTAACGTCGCTCGCGTTGATGTTTGAAATCACTGGAGGAGCAACGGGATTGTAGCCGTTCGTGAGCGTCGCAGTACAAGAAACGTTGCCTGCGCTCGCGCTCGCCTCGTAAGTCACGCCGCCAACAGGCGCTGCGGGATACGAGCAAGAACGGAAAGCGCCGCCTTGCAACCCGATTGCAACGCTTTGCCCTGCGTCTCCAGCAAAACACTTGAGCGTGGCAGTCGCAACGCTTGCAGGCAAGTTTTTGAACGACGCGGCGAGAACTACGTTGCTGATTGGCCCAATGAAAGAAGCTGGAGTCGCGCTTAAAACGCAAGACGCCGCTTCAAGCGATGGACTCGGGCTCGGCGAGTGGCTAGGCGAAGAAGACGCAGCGGGAGTTAGAGTGTGGGAAGCAGCGGCCGAGGCGTCTGCACTCGCCGACGCGCTCGGGGAAGCCGCGATGCTTGAAACAAAGGGAGTCGGCGAGGCAGGCCATTGCTTTTCTTGAAGGCAACCAGAAAAAAGCAAACCAAAGTAGACGAAGAAAAGCAAGATTAAAGCGACGCCGCTCTTCACTCAATCTCCCTCTAGCATTTGCACGCTGAAAAAACTTCACACGCCCCGCAATTAAAAGCGTTGCACTCGCGTCGGTTGATTTGTTTCACGATAAAAGAGAAACTCGTTTGCCGCTCGCGTCTACAGCTACGGCTTCCGCTTGCTTTAGCCGCCCTACGCCAGCGTTGCTCAACTCGTACTCAATGCTCCAAACTTCGCGTGGACGAAGCGAGTCACGCCTCCACTTCAACACTTTTCCAGTCACCGTGTCGCTCACGCTTGCTTTCTCGCTGAAATTCGAGACCACGCAATCGTCAGGAGCGTAATCCGTCAACAAAATGTTTTCAAGCGCCTTGCGACCAGCGCTCACGCTCAACGAAACTTTTTTCCCGTCAAACGATTTGCGCAGCCTCGGCGCCGAGTAGTAAAAACGGTGGTAAGCGACTTCAACCAACGCGAAAAGCAAGACGATAACCGCAATCCACTCTGGCGCCATTCCCCAAGAAAACAAGCCAGTCAAAGCGCCAGGCGCGTTTCGCCCGCTAACGCCTTCACGCAAGTCTTGCAGGGGCGGAGCAACAAAACGCTTGCGCTCGCGCACCACCCCTTTCTTTTTAGTACCATTATAATCAATAATCCACTCTCCGGCCTTATCGAAAAAGAATTCCGTTGAGCCATCACGCTCAAGCATTCGTTCAAAGCGACTCCCAGCGCCGTCACTCAAAACGAGTTTGCCGCTTGCCAGCGAGCCATCCACAAAAACAAAAATCTTTTGCTTGCCAATTTCAAACGAATCCGCACAACGAATGTCAACTTGCGCAGCACGAGGTGAAGACGAAGGCAAAGCATAAGGAGACGCTGACTCCCAAATAGTTGGAGAAACAACAACCGCGAAAGTCGGCGTCGGCGTAGCCGCAACGCTCGGCAACGGCGTTAACGTAACTGCCGGCGTAACGCTCGAGGTCGGCGTAACGCTAGGCGCCGCACGTGCTTCAACGCTCGCGGAAGGCGAAGGAAGAGTCAGCGAAGGCTCTGGATACGCGCTTACTTCAACACTAGGCGAGGGAGAAGGCGCGGGCAAACAGTCTCCGTCAACACAACCGTAAGCACACACTTCTTGGCTGTACTGGCATGAACCGACGGCGCACGATCCATCGTAGTAACGCGTGTTTCCAGAACAATAATTATTGCAAGAAACGCCTGCGCACAAGTCTTCACAACCAGAACACGACCAAGTTAGAAGGCCGCCCATTCCAGAACCTAGCGTATTGTAAAATTTACTGCAAGAATCGCCTTGCCATTGTACGCACGTGCTTTTAAGAGGAGCTCCAGTACCCGAACTAAAATGGGCAACCCACTTAGAACAAATTAAACTATTATACCAGTTAGTACACGTCCACGCATCCGCTGTTGCTATTCCAGTACCGCAAGTGCCAGACCAGTAAACACAAACACCATTATTCCAGGCGGTACATTCAAAAATAGCGGGCGTCGCAGCCATACAATTACTGCTTCGTTGCCACTGCAGACATACTTTTTTGGCGCTATCAAAATTATTGCAAACCCAATCTTTAGAGTTATAAATTCCAGTCAGTTGACTTGCCGTTCCAAAAGTACAAAGAGAGCCGCTGCAACTGCTCATAGACCAAGACTCTGCAATTCCAAGCCCCCCGCTATGAATAGAAGACCACGTTAGTGAATGGCTTCTCGATTTCGCATTAGTTAGAATAGCTGGAATAGACATTCCTTCTGCAGAGATTATCGCAGAAGAAAGTGATGAAAACCAAAGTAAAATTAAACCGACCAAAAAAGTATTTTTCAAATTCCCACCAAAATATGGCGGAGTATATTAATAAAGCAGTATTTATTGTATGGCGCTTGTTCCATAACGTGGGTTAAGCATGCTGGCTAAACGGCTAGCCAGTTGCAGTTGTCGTAAGAACGCCAAACTTTACCTCGCACATCGTACGCGAGGCAGCGTTCTTGCACTACTGCATGTACTGCTTGAAGCCGTGCTTAAAAGCGGGCTGTAAAACACTTGTCGTCGTACGCCTTGTCGGCATGCAATTCGGGAGGCAAGTGCGCCTAACAAGTTGGCTTGTATATCTTTAGCAAACCTGCTGAATAAACACTTTCGTTTTCGGACCAACCAGTTAGCTGGTAGCTTCTTCCGAAAACGCCGCCAGTATATAGATAGTCTACGCGGTTTTTCTTGAGAATAGTACAGTTGTGATGAAACATTTGCTCGGATTCAATTAATTCTTGTGTGTAGTTGTAGGCATGACTTTTAAGCCACAAGTCCTCGCCTAAAAACGTCTTGCGTCCAGAAATGCTGAACAAGCAAGTGTGGCCACCGTTCGTTAAGAAAAGCGCATTTTTCGGCGTATTAGCACTAATCCATTTGCAGGCAGCAAGGTCATCTGACGAGTATATCACGTCGTTGGTATGCACAAAAAAAGTCCACGTTATTAGGAGTCCTGACGCAATGGCGACTAAAAACAAAACAAGGGAAACGCCTTTTCCAACAACGCTACGACGCCAGGCATAGTCAAGCGTATAAAGAGACAATATCGCTAAAAGAACAAAAGAAAAAACAAAAAACTTGAAATTGTCCCACGCAAATGGCGTAAAAATAAAGATATTCGCCAAAACTGCTGGTGGTAAAGTAGCCAAAAAACAGCGTTTGACGTATTCGTTACTTGATAAAAAGTAGCCGACAAATCCGAGAAAAATATACGCGCCTAAGTTCGACGCCCAAAAAAGCGCGACTGAAACTACGTCTTGGCTTGGAGACAACCAGCCAAATCGCAAAGCAAGCCAAGGCACCGCATTAAAAGAATTGCGTACGACTAGGTAAAATATCAGTTGCGGCACGGCTATAGCTAGTGAAACAATCGCCGAGTTTCTTATCAGCTTGTTTCTATCCAAAACATAGTAAAAAACCATAAACATCCATATCACGATAAAGGAGAATAAGTGAAACATTGGAAGCAAGCCTATTAGAACTCCCAAAAAAAACCCTCTATTTCTTTCTTCGGGATGGTCAAAGAAAATTAGAACAAAAAGGAAACAAATCATGCCCATCAGAAAGGCCGGTTGCACTAAAAGAATTGGAAAAAGCGGCGGGAAAACATAATCAAGATTGGCATGACCACCTAGAAAAAAGCCGGGATCTATCAATACTCGATTAATTGTCTCAAAATCAAAATGCAAGTTATTTTGTTGCATCCATGGAATAAATTCAAATGAGCCATTTAGGAGAATAAGGGGTAGTGCGACAACAGCAAAAGCAAGGCTTTTTTTCGGAAATAATTTTGAAACAATAATTACGAACAAACAAACAATAACCGTTGTAAGCAATATGCGAGGCAAAAAAGTGGCCAGGAGTAAATCAAATCCGCCTAAAAGTAGAGCTGCAGAAAATAGATGGAGAAAATAATAGTAATCTAACGGGCGGCCAACAAAAAACGGGTTTTCAGGGGGAAAATTACCGTTCGCTAGGCTAGTTATTATTGCACTGTGAAAACCAAAATCTATTCGAATTCCACGCAAATTTCCTTCAGCGTCGTAGTGAGCCATAGAAAAATTCGCTATCGCCAGCAAAAACAGAGAGGTGATGAAGACGAAAGCTACTCTTTTTGAAAGCAAGTCGCTTAAACTGATTTTAACACTGAGTTTATTCAAAATAAGGTAACTGACAAAAAATAAGATTACCGCAGTCAGCGAAATAGAGTATTGGTTGAAACCACATACTAGGGAGATAAAGAAAACAAGCCATGTTGAGAACAAAAAGCCTATAGGAATTGCAAACAACAACAAATTATTTTTAAAGAATTTAAAAGAGAGAAGCAGACCCAAAACAAAACTCGAAATAATGAAAAATAAGCTGAGAAACACTACAACCCACCGCAAACCTAACGCGGTTTTATCGATACTCAAAGCATTAAAACAGGTAGCGCAGATTATAAAAGTATTGTCAGTCTACTTGTTTGTGAAAAAGTATTCGCCGTCAAATCAAGCGCGCTTAGAAAGTCAGCTTTGTTTTCTATCGAAAAGGTATTCAATCACTCTTCTCGTGGCGCTAAGTTTAAAACGACGCTGTTTCTCGATTTTGACTTCGCGTGCAACAAGTGCATTAGAAGTGAAAGAATTCGATTGCTGAGAAAAGCTACTGGTTTAATAAAGAAACAATAGTCGAAGGGTCGCAAGCGAGCGCGGCGAACGTGATCCAATCGCTTATGAGCTTACCAACAAATGAAAGAGGGTTTTACAAACGCTAGAAGAAAGGAGCACTGTTTTGGTTAGGACCTAGTTCATCGATAGTTTGTTGCGCTCGTTCTTGCAATAAGACCAGTGAAGGAACGTAAAGTTTAGCCGCTCCTTTTGGCGTAAGCAGTCCCCCATTTTTCCAGCGCGCACTTCAACTCGACATGTTCCAAAGCGTATTCACGCAAAGAAATTCCGTCGTTTATCGCGTCAACCGCTTGCCTCGTCGCGCGCGCTCCAGCTGCGCTTCCAGACGGGTGCCCGTGTACTCCGCCGCCAGCTTGAAGGAAAACGTCGTTTCCCATTGCGGCGACGACTTTGTCGAGCACGCCGGGATGCAAGCCGCCGCTGGCGACAGCGAATACGGAAGCTAAACCAAACCAGTTTTGCGCGAGAACGCTTTGAGCGGGATTTGCCTTGACTTTCGCTGCTTGAATTTCGTTCGTTATCGCGAGCGTTTCGCTAGCACTGCTTTGCATCTTGCCGAAAATCGCGCCGACGTGCAGCGAGTCTACTCCGATCAAGCGGCACAACTTTGCAATCGCGAGCATGCTTATTCCATGCCGCGGGTTTCGCGTGACTGCAGCGTGTCCCGCGCGGTGCGCGTGAATCGCGCAACGCAGGTTTGCGTCGCGCAGGGTTTGCAATGCGCTCCAGCCGCACGTCAAAACGTCTATCATCGTGCAGTTTCCGCCTTGATCGTGAACGAGTTGTGCTCTGCGAAGCATTTCCTTGGTTTCTGCGGAAACGTTGCACACGTAAATTTTGCGTTCGTTGGTTTCGCTTTGCGCGCGATCCATCGCTTCAAGCGTCGCGGTGAGGCGTTTTTCGAAGTTGTTGAAGCGCATGCTCGTCAAGTTTTCATCGTCTTTGACGAGGTCTAAGCCGTTAACCCAGCATTCGTAAGCGACGGCTGCGTGTTCGCGCTCGTTCAACCCTACCTTGGGTTTAATGATTGTTCCGCACAACGGACGTTTCGGAATGCGCAACATTTTCCTGACGCCGGAAACGCCTAATTGTGGTCCTTTAAAGGTCTTTACGAGTGAGCGGGGAAGCGAGAAATCGTTTAAGCGCAGGGTGCGTACTATGCGCATTCCGAAGACGTTGCCGCCAATCGCACTCATTAGCTGTGGAACGCTGCTTGCCTCGAATAATTCGTCGGGGTAAGCGATTCGCGCGATGAAACCATTGCCTTTCTTTTTTAAATAAAAAATTTTGGGTGCGAGGCGGCGCGCGGTTTGCGGTTTGAGGGTGGCGATTGCAGTCCAAGTGCCTATGCTGCTTTCTGCTGCGAGTTGCTCGCAAGCATAGGCGGGCGCGACGCCGCGAGCTGGCTCGAAGTAGTATTCAGCGATTAAATCGTTTTCGCTTGGCTTCGCCCCGATTTTTACGTAACCACTCAAAGCAACCACCTTTTTTTAAAAAACGTGAAGAACGCCAGAGAATATGCGGCTGAGAATTAAAAAACGAGCGTGGTTGGTTTGTTGGTTTTACGAAGTCTTTAGCACTCTGCCGAAAGAGTCGAGCGCGACGAAAATGCTTTCACCGCCTGGCTTTACCCACTGCACTACCCACGAGCCGGCAGGCAGTCCTTGCGCGAAAGCGAGGAGCGCTGCTTCTTCGATGAGGGGGCAGTAAACGCGTGCGGCGTCTGCGTCGTAATTATTGAGTTCGGCGGCAGCGAAGGCGCAAGCGTAATCCGCACCTGCAACCGCAGGCAACGCGCCTGAAGCTATTATTGCTTCCTCGCGCAGCACGAGCG
>JAVYMB010000014.1:0-13471 GCA_038740145.1 Candidatus Norongarragalinales archaeon
AACAATGTCTTTACGCACGGCTTTCAAAAACATGAACGAGCGAGCGATTTTCAGCCAACGTTGTTCGCTTTCAGTTAAACGAAGTTGTTTACATAACGCGATTTGTTTTTCGCGCAAATCAATGGTTTTTTTCGTTAACTCCTTAATTTTTTCACGCGCATTAACACCTTTCTTTGCTTCGCTAGCCAAAGCTTTGACGAAGAACGCTTCGTCTAAAATAGTTGGTCCGCTGTATTGGTATTGAAGCCAGTCGTATTCACGGACGTGCTCGTGCAAAGCGCGGTCAACTTCTGGAAACGCTTCAACTTCTTTTAATATGGTTTTCGCTGGTTTGGTTTTGAATAATTGCTCGCAATCAACGTTTGATTGTATTTTCGCGAGTAGTTCGAAGAACGCTTCATCTTGCAGTAAAAACGGGTTTTTTTCTAGCGGCGTGGTTAAAACTGAAAACGCTTCTGGAACGATCGCCTCGTTTTTATTCAAGCAATTGTTTTCAGCCACTCGTTTTTTAATGAAGGCCATTATTTTGTTCGTAAGTTCAAAATGCTCAAAGTCAGCTAGATTTACTATGTGCCCCCACTTGCTGGCGTGTCGCCAAGTTTCGTAAAGCCTTTCAAACTCGCTCGCGAGATCTTCGTTCGTAAAACTCTTGAGAGGCGCGTCGCGAACAGCGAATCCTCGTTCACGCAATTCGTTCATCGTGCGCCTGCTTTCTCTTTCGACCAACTCGAAAAAACCGGTTTCCTCGTCTCCTAGTTTGTTCAGCACTTCCGCGCCGAATTCTTTAAACTCGTTTTCTTTTCCACACCAACGCATATTTTTATCTCGCAACTCGACAACCCACGACGCGTGACTGCGGCTTAACGGGGGGTCAAGCAAATCAACAACGGCGGAAGTGTAAGCGAATATGTGAATCAAAGGGTCGCCGTGGTCTTTCGCTATATCCTTCCAAACCAAGAAACATCACTTTACCTCGTCAATCCACAAAAACGATTAGTGGAAAGAAAATCACGGGGGACAAGCGTCTGCAACTCGCGTCGCGAGCCAGTGACCGCGATTCACGCTGGCGCTGCCTAGCGCGAAATCCTTGATTTTAAAATGCACGAGAAACGCCCAATTCCAACAGTTTTGTTGAAAGTAGTAAGTCCAAGGCGGCGACGACACGGTAGGGTTGAACAACGCTTGAGTCTTTACGCACTTCGACTGGTTTGCCGTAATCTTCGATTCCGCATAGCCTTCAATCCAATTACGGTAAAACCCTTTGTAGACGAATAATTCGGTTTGCGCGCCGCTTGAGTCGTCGCGCCAAACCCACAAGTACGCGTCTGGGTGAATCCAAGAAACGTTTTTGCCGAAGACGGCGGCGTAAGCGGCGCTGAGATTCGCTAAAAACGCTTCGTCCGGCGGCGGCGTTAATGCATTCGAGCCGTAGCGAGTCGCGTAATGCGACGCGTTGCAGGGAGGCGGAGTCGGACTCGGACTCGGCGACGGCGACGCTTTCACTGGAGTAAGGTTACCGCCGAATCCAGTGAGTGTACAGTTTTCGATTGAAAGCGAGGCAGGAATGCATTCGCAAGGATAACCCACGCCTCCTTTCCCGCAAATCGTTCCACTCGGGCAACCGCACTTCGCGCAATTACTTGTCTTCCTGCCTTCCTTGCAATAAAACGGTTTTTCACTCAAGCAAACGTCTTCACCGCTGCAAGCGGCTACGGCCACTGAAGGCCACGGCGCAAGCGAAGGAGCAAGCGAAGACGCTGGTGAAAGACTTTGCGCAGGCGAAGGTGACGCTGTGGGCGAAGCGTTCGCACCAGCGGCGCCAGCGGAGCTCGGCGAAGGAATCACAGAAGTTTCGAGCAAAGGTGGAACAACCTTAGCGCTTGGTTGCGTGAGCGTATTGAAAGTAATGTAAGCCGTCGCGGAAAGGACAGCGATTATCGCGAAGATTGTAAGCGCAGTGTAAGGAATGTCGCCACGCGATTTCGACTTAAATTCTTCGTTGCCCACGCGGAAAATTAATTCAGCAATTGTTTAAATTAGTTGTGTGAAGTGTTTTTCGCTGCGTGAAACAACGAACCAGAATTTGCGAAAAGTAATAGTGCGCCGCCAGCAAGCGTGAAGAGCGAAGCTATAACAAAGGATGCGGAAAGCCCGGCGTTTCCACCAATGGCGCTAGCGATGAACCCTGCACTGAAAGACCCTGCGGCACTGCCAAGCGTGACTACCGTCAAATAGAATCCTTGCAATCCTCCTATTCGTTGAGCGCCGCCTACGCGTAGCAAGACGTAGAGCGCGTATAGTATGACGAGCGCGTCTCCTAGTTCGTGCACCATTCGCGCACCGAGGGCGAGCGCGAAATTCGTCGTGCAACCAAGGCAAGCGAAGCCTATCGCGCTTAGCGTTAGTCCAAGCAAAAAAACGCTTTTGTGCTTGCTGGCGCGGTCGATGCGGCGCCCTGAAAGATAATTGAATACCGCGTAAGCCGTGATTCCAACGCCGAAAAACAAGCCTATGCCTGCATCGTTCAAGCCAACCGCTCGCTTCATGTAAACACTCATCGTTGAATTTTCCACGCCAAAGTGAAAAGACACTAAAAACATTACGGCTAATAGAAGCAATATTTCGCGGGAAGCGAATGCGCGCCAATAAACGCGTTCCGCTACTGCCCCGCGGTAATCACGCACGAACAACAGCCATGCAATGGAGACGAAGGCGCAGCAAACTGCGAAGAAGGCGAAGCCAGTGGCATAGCCAACGAAGGAAAAAACAACGCCGGCAGCGAGGACGGCGATGCCGATGCCTAAATATTTGAGGAATTCAATTACGCCGATGTCGCGTCCGCGGCGCGCGGCGGACACGCGTTTGAAGGCGAGGCTCGTTGAAGCGGTTTCCGCGATGCTCGTCGCAAACCCCAAGAGTAATATAATAAGCAAAATTGTTTCAAACGATGCTTTGCTTGAATTCGTTGAATAAGAAAGCGCGGAAAGCAAGGTAAAGCCAGTCATTGTCAGAACCATTCCCACAAGCGCGACGCGCTTCGGCGACTTGAAGTCAGTCAACACGCCGAAAGGCCCGTTGGACAGCACGCGTGGAAGTATGAAGGCAGTTACTAGTACGCCTGACTCTACGAGTGAAAAGCCGGTGGATACGAAGAACAACGGAAAAAAAATCCACATCCATCCAGCGCAAACCCAGTAGGCGAACCGCAAAAACGCGGTTGCAGCGAAGTCGCGTCGCGTCGTACTAGATTCGCCTTTCGAGTCGCCGTTAACTCGGCGAGATACGCCGCGCGAGAGGCTGTGCGGAACGCTGTACGCGGCAGAACCGAATACTCGCACTGGCGATCGAATGAAGTCTAAAAGGTTTTCAAGCATTTCAGTGTTTTTCGCCTTGTTCGCTTGTTCGTCGTTCGCTGGATTCGCTTTAAAAAAACGTGAGAGAGCTTGACTAGTACAAGTAACCCCATGTTTGCAGGCGGTCGCTGTCCGTATACCAACGCATTCCAATATCAGTTCGATAAAACATGTTTGGAATCATTACGTTGCGCACGCGGTTGTACGCTTGTTTGCGTGCTTCTTCAACAGTTGCTCCGCTTCCCGTGATGATGAGCGCCCAACCACTGTTTCCGGCGATACGCCAATCTCCTTCAACGAGTTTCACGTCACCCAAATGCACGCCTTCAAGCGCGTCTTGCTTCTTGAATAAAATCGCGGCGTCTTCCGAAAACTTTTTGAAGGTGCCTGGGTCGTCAAAAGGATACGGCGGCACCGCGATGACGACGCACACCTGAAATCCTTTCTTTGTTTTTAGTTCGGGTTTTTCGCCGCGCGCGAGGCGGTAAAGAAATTCTCCCCACGGGCTAAGTACGCCTTCTGCCTGCAGGCTAATCGTCGGGTAGCCAAAGCGGCTCGTAAACTCGAGGGGGTAGACGCCGCGCGCGTTGGCAATACAGTTTACGTCGATGTAGCCAACGTAGCCGCTCGCCGCAAGTTTGTCCTTCATTTTCGCGAGTGTTTGGTTGAACAAGGCGTTGGGCTGACTCCAAAAACAAAGCGTGCCGAGTTCGCCAGTGCTGGGGCCGATTTCGCCTGGAAACATTTTTTTGTGTTCAAAGTTCACGTTGATTGGATACACGAAGTCTTTGCCGTTGAAGAATGCGCCGACTGCGACTTCCACGCCCGCCGCGTATTTTTGGAGTTGAAAGCGCTTGATTTTCTTCGCCCAATTTTTTTTATAGTGAATAAGAACGTTTAGTAGGTCGCGACCATCTTCTTCTTGCGCGATGAACAAGAGTTCTTTCTCGTTTTGTGCTTCGCCGCTGGGTTTCATGACGTAACGCCCGGGGTTTTGCTCTATGAATTTCACTGCAGCGTCGAAGTCATCGAAATCCCAGTGAGGCAGGGTAGGCACGCCTGCCGCCGCAAGCTCGTCTTGCCCGAACTCGCGATTGTCCTCAAGCTTGTCCGTGTATGCGCTTCCGCCTACTACGAGTTTGCCTTGCTTTCGCAACGCGTCAGCCTGCGCACCAAACCCGATGTCGTCGAAGACGATGACGTCAGCCCATTCGGCGGCATCGCGTTTCCAGTCGTCAGTTTTTTCGAGGAAGCCGTCGCAAACGTCTTTCGAGTCTTTGTCTGAAATGAAATACCTGACGTCGTGTCCTTCATTCTTGATTATCCAAGCAAGGTCGCCAATAAGCGCTTCTATCGACACGAACAAGAACTTGATTTTCTTGGGAACCGCTGTCCAAGGAGGACCCTCTATTTGCACTTGTTTTTCCGGCTTCTCTTGCTTCTCTGGTTTTTCTTTTTCTGCCGTCGCGGCGAGTTTTTGGTTGTTTTCTTTGTTGTTCTTTGACGACGAGTTTTCGCTCTTCTCGCTTTTTTCGCTTCTATCGCTTTTGCGAGGCGGTTTTTCGAGAATCTTGAAGAGTTTCGGAATTTGCAAAGCCATGATTCAAGCACTCAACGAACAAAAACAATCGCAAAAATCGGAAAAAGAAACAAAAAAGAATTTTCGCGGAGGCGTTATGTTGCCGCAAAATAAAATCGTTTCGCTGCCGCGCTGCATGCTGTCTACTTTGGGAAAAAAATCGTCGGGTAAGTGGGAAACAATTTTTTGCCGACAATTAACCAGCGTCAGCCCAGCGTCATTTCAACGTTGACTGTTTGCGGAATTCGAATGCGCATGATTTCGCGTAGAACTCTGTCGTCAGCCTGCACTTCAATTAGCCGTTTGTGAATCCTCATTTCCCACTTTTCGTAAGTATCGCTTCCGTCTCCGCACGGCGTGCGCCTTGTATCAATTCGCAGTTTTTTCGTGGGAAGCGGAATCGGCCCGCGGATTTGAACGCCTGCCTTAGCCGCAATATCTTTGATTAAAGCGCAGACCTCGTCGAGAGCGAGGCAGTTTTGGCTTTGCAGCTTGATGCGGGCCTTTTGCATTTCAATTCACGGAAAAACAAAAAATTGAAAGTGGGAAGCAAGCCAAGAGCGATAAGGCGCTTCGCCAACCTTGGCTTGCAAAAAACAATTTAATTCATTTTTTATTTTTTTTCGCGTCATCACGCTTTCTTTGGCGTTACCGACAGAACGACGCCAGCAGCAACCGTTTGTCCCATGTCGCGCATAGCGAACCTGCCTAGTGCCGGATAATCTTTATACGTTTCGACGACGGTTGGGCGGCTTGGCTTGCACCTGATGATTGCCACGTCGCCAGTCTTGATGAAGTCGGGATTCTTTTGAAGAGTTTGTCCTGTTTTCGGGTCTTTCTTCTCGAGAATCTCGACGATTTGGCAGGAAACTTGGTCTGTGTGAATGTGGAAAACCGGCGCGTAGTTTTTACCGATTGCGGTTGGATGGTTGAGTACGACGACTTGAGCAGTGAATTCTTCCGCGACGAGGGGCGGCGAATTCGGATATCCAACGACGTTGCCGCGGCGCAACGCTTTCTTTTCTACTCCTTTCAAAGCGAACCCGACGTTGTCGCCTGGAATCGCTTGCTGCAACGGCTGGTGGTGCATTTCAATGCTCTTGACTTCGCCGGAAACGTTCGCAGGCATTATTACCACTGTCGAATTGGGCTTGAGCACGCCGCTTTCGACTCGGCCGACTGGCACAGTGCCTTGCCCCGTAATCGTAAATACTTCTTGAATGGGCAGACGCAGCGGTTTGTCTATTGGCTTCTTTGGCTCGACGAATTGGTCGAGGGCTTCAACAAACAATGGACCGCTGTACCAAGGCGTTTTGTCGCTTCGCTTGACGACGTTGTCGCCGTAATACGCGGAAACTGGAATGAACGGAATCTTGTCTACGGGATAACCCATTGGTTTTAGTTTGTTTGCCAAATCCATTTTCGTTTTTTCGTAAGCCTGCCTGTCGTAATTCACGGCATCCATCTTGTTGACTGCGACTACGAATTGCTGAACTCCAAGAACTTTAAGCAAAAAAGCATGCTCGATGGTTTGCGCTTGAACTCCTTCCTTCGCGCTGCACACGAGCACTGCAGCGTCTGCTTGGCTAGCGCCAGTAATCATGTTTTTTACGAAGTCTTTGTGTCCAGGAGCGTCGATTATGGTGAAGTAATATTTTTGCGTGTGAAAATCGCGGTGGGCGATGTCAATAGTGAGTCCTCGCTCGCGTTCTTCCTTTAGTTGATCCATGACGAACGCGAACTCAAACGTAGCCTTGCCTACCTTCGCCGCTTCCTCGCGCAACTTTCGCAAGTCGTTTTCATTGATCGCGCCAGTATCGTAAAGCACTCTGCCGACGAGCGTCGACTTGCCGTGGTCCACGTGTCCAGTGAAAATCAAGTTCAAGTGCGGTTTTTCAGCCATTTCGCATCCCTCCTTTTTACTTCTTCCTCGTTTTACTTGTCTCTCTTCTTGGTTTTAATTTCTTTTTTAACGCGCCCAGCGAAAAAAACGAAAAATCAATCGAGCGCAATCGCGCACGCGAGAAAAAGCCATGATAAGCCAGTGAGCCTACTCGCAGAGTTTTATTTTATGCGGCGAGGATTTAAAAAGCCTTTCGCCGCGAAAACTTGTTCGGCTGTGGCGTAATGCAAAAAATTAAGCCGCGCCGCCGATTGCGCCTGCAGTGAAGAAAGCGGTGACGCAGTAAAGAATCACTGCAAGCGGCAACGCCTTGCTTATCGAAAGGTAAACGTGCAGGCGGTTGCGGGGATCCTCGATTTGCGCGTTGAAGTACGTCAAGAGCGCGACGATTTCGATTACATATACTCCCATGATGAGCGTGAAAGTCGCTGGATCCGCCGATTCCTTCGCGATTTCGGGGTTAGAAAACATTTTACCGAGCGAACCCAACCCTCTCACGCCGCTTGCCGCGAGTTGCTGTGAGACGACGCCGCTTTCAAAAGTGCCCGCGCCGCTTTGCGCTATGCTCGACAAAATCATTTTCTGCATGGCGCTCACCACGGCTAGCACGATGGGAGCTACAAAAGTAGCCATTGTTTTAAGCATAGTCGTGACGTCTTCAAGCAAGCGCTTTAGCGATTCGTCTATCTTTCTCGCGTTGCGCAACTGCAAAGAAAGCGTAATCAACGAACGCGCCGCCACGTTGACGCCGAGTTCAACGCTGTCTGCAAGGAAACGCATGCCGCTTGCGACGACTCGCGAAGGCAAGTTTTTTAAGGCACCGAACGTCTCGTCGAAGATGGCAGCGTCAAGAGTCATTCCCATCGTCGTGATGTTGTCGAGAACGCGAGCGAAAACCTCGCGCGCAATCTTGCTTTTCGGCAGAAACTGCACCGCGCTGCGCAACGCTTCCTCGACTGGCTTGTTTTCGCCCATGCGCGACGCAAGCACGTAAAGCGCGTCTTGGAATTCCGATTCCATCGAGCGAATCTCGTCTTGCACGCGCTTTCGGTCAGCGTATTCGCCGTAAAGCCAAAGCGCTACCGCGGCTGCGAAGCCGATGAGCACGCCAAAAATAGTGAACAACCCAACAAACAAACCGTCGAAATTATCGTAAAAGAAACTCAAGTGAGGCAGTTTTTTTGTTTCTTCTTCGCGGTTCGCCCACGGCGGAATCGCTCCAAGCGTTCCTGGAATCGTTACTTCACCGTTTTCGTTCATAAAAGGAAAAACGAAGTTTTCGCCGATGACTGGAATTGCTTTAATCGCAGAATTTAAGGGAACCGCAACTGCGTTAATCCAGCCTTGCGTTGCGCCTTGGTCTGTGAGAAAACCAAAGTAAGGCAACGCTAAAAGCAAGATGACGGCGAGGATTTTAAGCGAACCGCGTGTTTTCACGCCTGGAAAATCTCGGGGAATGTCGGGCGGAACGTAAGTCGGAGGGCGCCCCGCAAGAATACTTTTGCCGAAAAACCAAACGCCAATTGGAATTAAAACACAGTAAGCAAGCGCAATGTACTCTGGGCGTGCTAATTGCACTCCAGTCATGCTTCCCCCGATTGGAAGAATTATTGCGAGTAAAAGCGGCAACAAAATTCCAAAATAATACAAATAAACTGTTGGTTGGTGGAGTTTGCGCGCGTACAAATCCATTTTTTCGCGCGTTCCTTCAACCACGTCGGCGCTTGCTTGCTCAAGGATTTTTTCGCGTTGAGCGCGGTCTGGTTCGAGAACGCTTGCGCGGAGAAGCATGAGCGCGTGCTTAAAGTCCTCGTTGAACGTGCCCCAACGGTAAGCCATAGCGTCAAGCGCTTCTTCAACGCTTAGGAAGCGTCCGATTTGAACGTCCCACACGACTTTGTTGAGTTCATCCGCGAGTTTACCGGAACCGTGTGCAGCGGCGTACTCAACCGCTTTCTCGAGATTCGGATTCAAGCGCAGGCTCATCGCTAAATAATTCACTATTTCAGGGACGTAAGCGAGCGCCGCCATTTTTTCTCGCTCCACCGCGCGAAAAGGAGTTTTCGAAAACCAGTAAGCGAAGCCGAGTGGAGCGAGGATGCACAACGCTGCAGCAACGACTCCAACGGCTTGCCCTACGCCAAGCATTTGCGTGACTACGAAAAGCGTTGCGCCGACCACTGCGCCTAGCACGACGCCGACGAGGAAAATCGCTTTGTAGGCAGCGTAGTATTCTTCCGCGCTCACGTCCCACCCAAGGAAAGAAAGCGCGTCACTCATTTCTGGAGTGAATCGCGCGCCGCGCCCCAACCCGGGAAACGCTTTGCCGAGTGAGTGCGAAATAGAGACGAAGAAAGGCGTTGGCGGCTTCTTCACTTCAATCCTTGCGCCAACGCGTTTTTTTAGCAGCGATTCAGAGTAAAGAGAGGTTTTTTGCGCGCGAGGCGGTTTTGGTGGAACGCGCGTCCCGCTTCCCGCTTTCGTCGCAGCAGAATATTTTTCGCGTTCGTAGCGCGGCGTGGGCATAAAAAGCGTTACGCCAGCAATTTTTAAAGCGGTATCGTCGTTGTGCTCGAATAATTTTTTGGTTTAACCTCGGTAAGTAAACTTCATTTTAACTCGCCCGAGTTCGCACGTGCTCAACATGAAGCAAGGCAAGACTCTCCTCGACGAAGTTTGAAGGCAAGTCGCTTCCCTGCGATATTCGTAAGCGGAGACGACGATGTTCGTGCCTCTGCACGCGTAGTTCTTTTTGTAAAAAAATTGTGAAATGGTTTGACTGGAAAACAGTACCGGCAACTCTTTTTCTACTCCTGCAGCGCCTCCGCCCGCGAGGCAGTCGTAGTCCCAAGCGAGTTCTGCGCCGGAGTACGGGTGAGGTCCCTTAAAGTGCAAGTAAACATGGTGCGTTCCCACAAGCGGAAGCACGCTTATTAGTCCTGCACCTCCCGGTGTGATTAAGGCAAACGCGCCCACGGTAATTGTGCCAATCGTGCTTTCAACGCAGTGAAAGCGCGGGTAGACGAGGAATTTCTTAGTGTTGCCGGCATTGTCTCGAAACGTTAATAGCGCGCCGTGAGCCTCGTCGCCGAAATCTCGCCCAGTTACGAAGGTGACTACCGCTTCCTTGTCCGAGTTGCTTTCCACGACGGTAGCCAAAAGAAACGCTTGCTTGAGTTTCGCAGCGAAATCCGGCGAGTCAAACGAAGCGATTTCGTTCTCGTGCTCGTCCCAAGCTTTTACGCGCGCGAAAACCACGTAATTTCTTCCACTCTTCAAGTCTTCAGCGATTTTTCGTAAAGCGGCGAACATATTTGGACACGAGGCGGGATCGCATGATGCAACGAAAGTCCCACTGCTTTTGTCGAGCTGCAACGTCGCGCTCGTCGACATATCGTCTGAGTACGCCGCATCTTCGACTTCACTTCCTTCTCTTTCCTTGTGTAGCAAGTGAATCGAATAAACAACCCACTTGTCGGTTGAACCAGAAAACGCGCCCGACAATTTGAAGCTTTGCGGCGTCAAGACGGCGACGTTGAAAGAAGAAAATCTAAGCTCGCCGCTGCTTGCAGCGCCGCTTGCCGCAGCACTTCCACCAGCAGTAGACGCCACTACGCTTCCGGCAGGAGCTCCTGCAGTAGCCGCGGCTTCGCTTGCGCGCACGTCTATTTGCTTGCATTCGCTTGCAAGTGTCTTGCCTTGTTTCGCCGCGGTAACAGTAAACCAATAGTTTTTAAAGCGTTGCGAAGCGAAAAACGCGATTTGCTCGGGTGTCAGTTGGGGCGCGTTCGCAAGAACCGCGCCGTGTGCGTCGAGAAAGCGGTTGGTGCACGAGCCGTCTTGCCGGCACACTGCTTGAACGAGTTCAGTCACGGGAACGCTGTAAAACGCCGCAACTCCAGCGACGCTGTAATCAGTAAGGGTTGAGGTGCTCGGGTTAGCGTTTTCAAGCGCGACCGAGTAATCGGTTTGGTCGCGGCGCGCTGCAATTGGAGTGTTGTAGGCGTTCGCGCAAGCTGCGTCGGTGAAGAAGCGTATTTTCAAGTCGGTTGCGTCGCTCGGCACGTTGCTTAGTCCAGTCACTACGAGTTTTTGTTGTTGCTTGTAATACGTCGCCGCGACGTTCGCGATGTTGTTCACGCGTTCTTTCTTTGCTTCGACTGGAATGACGCGCAAGTTGTAGTCAGCCGCGTTCGCGATTTTCACCGTTGCCGAGCCGGCTGTCACGCCATCCCAAGAAACGTTGAGCACGTTTTTCTTGCAAGAAGCTTTAATGCCGGCGTTGTTGCTTGAAACACTGCACTTTGCTTTTTCGAGTTCTTCTCGCTCGCCGCTCTCCCAATAGCGAGCGTCTTCATACAACGTTATTTTCCCGTCTGGAACTAAGTCGTCGTTTGAAACTTCGAAGGAATACTCGCGTGGCTCGCCGCCTGGAACAAGCGCTTTAAACGTTATCGAGTCACTCAAGTCTTTTCGCTTGCTTTCAGGGTAAGTCGCCTTGACGTAAAGTTTTCCGCTCGAACATTTTCCCGTTACGCTCGCGCCTTCGCTGGACTTGAATTGCTTGCACAAAACGCCTGGCGCTACTTCGATTTTGCGTTCGTACTCGCCGACGCCAGTAAACGCGTTGACTTTGAGTTGCAAATCAGTTGGAAAACCGTATTCATCGAGTCCCTCGCTTGCTTCCAGCGGCGCGACGCCAGGCAGGCAGTAAGGCGGCATCATTGGCGGGAAAGGAATCGGCGCTTGCGGAAAACGCGTGAAGCGCGGCTGCGAGGCCGGCAGTACCTTTACTTTAACGGGAATCTTTTTTTCTTCTCCTTTCCATTCAACGACGAGGAAACCTTTTTGCTCGCCTCCCATTCCGCCGTTGTAAAAGTAATCGTTGCCTGTATACTCGGCAGTGACGCCGAGTTTTAACGCGGTGCAACTCGAAATAGCGACGCTGACTGGCGGCTTGTCGTCACGGTAATTAAAACCATAGTTTCCGTAACCACCGTACCCAGCGCTAAAGTATCCACTCAAGTAAGGACACGCGCTTGGGTTGAAACAAACCGCTGGATACGAGCACGCGCTGCCGTAACTCGAAAAACCAAGGGAATAACTAGAGCTGTAACCAGCCGCGGTGAAAGAACAGTAGGCGCTGGCGCCGCTTTGGCAAATGTAAGGGTATTGACAAGCGAGCGGATTTCCAGCGGGAAAACCAGTATTCCAAGGCGATTGGAATGAAGAAGAGTAGTACGAACCATACAATGCTTGCGTGTTGAGATTCGGAGGACAGTAAACTCCGTAAGCGCCGGTTCCGTAGCCGCCTCCGTACGCGCCGCCAGCGCCGTAGCCGTAGCCAGCGCCGAACGCGGTTCCGAAAGTCACTCCGCTGCCTAGTCCGTAACCGTACGCCGCACCGTAATTAGTCCCGTAACCACTAGCGTAGCCGCTGGCGCCCACGCCTCCGTAACCACCGTAAATCGAACCGTAATAGTTTTGGTAGTTGAACGGCTGGTAATTCGAGCCCCACAGCGAGGACGCCGGGTAACTCCATTGGTTCGGCTGGTAATCCCAGTAATTCGAAGGAATGCTTCCGTAAAGGGAAGAATACTGCGAGGACGGCAAGCGGTTCGGCGAGTCTTCAAACCCTTCAAGCGAGCATTTGGGCTTTGAGTCGAGCGCGATGTCACTCGACTTCGAATCAGTGGGCTTCGTTTCGCCGACGGTTAATTCAAACGACTCGGGTAGAGTGTGCATTCCGTAGTCGCACACGAAGCACAAAGAGTTGGGCGAAGCGCCTTTCAAGCCCTTGCACTCAAACTTAGTTTGAGGAAAACAGTTGCTTGGAATATTCGTTGTAGGCAAGCATTTGTAGCCCAAGTCAAGCGGACAGTATTCCACGACTGGAGGGCGAGTCAACTTTACTTGCGCGAGCACGACGGCTTCGAAAGAGTTTTTAGGATTTACTTCGCCGCGAAAGATTATCGAGCACTCTGCATCCGCCGTGGCATTTGGTTCGACTAGCACTTGAACTTTCGCTGAGTTCTTCAAGTAAAACGACTGCGGCACGACGTAAATCGGCGGCGTAGTTATTTCGCGTTCGAGAACAGCAACACGTTCAACGCACTTGACGGAAGTGGAAACTCGCGAGCGGACAGGCAGCGAAGAATAAACCGCGAGTTCCTTCGCTAGCTTGTCGGGCTCGCTCGAGTCGCCTTCGATGCGCAGCGTTTCCGGTTCTACTCGCAAGAAATCGCCGGCGACGGCCTCAATCACGCACGCTTCGAAAGTCTTGAACCCTTCGCGTGCAACGCGCACCCCAATCGCGCCAACGCTCGCGGTTTGCAGTCTCGCGCGGTAAACGCCGTCCGCGCCTTTGTTCAAGGAACCATCTCCTTGAATTTGGAGTTCTTGCCCGTTCAACGGAGAGCCATCGCACTCGAAAAACAACAAGTTAGCATCTTCAACGGGTGCGCCGAAGGAGTCGCGAACTGAAACTTTAACGTTTTCTGCGAGTCCAGCGACGAGTGTTACCGGCTTTACATCAACTGCGAATGAATTTGTTCCAGTTACTGCGACGCTCGCCTGTAGTTGAGTTGGAGCCTCGCTTCTATCGGCGTAGTGCACTTTCAACAAAATGGGTGACGC
>JAVYMB010000015.1:0-13132 GCA_038740145.1 Candidatus Norongarragalinales archaeon
AAAATTTGGCGTCGAGTCTGGCAAAGGACAAGCTTCCCTCGAATATCTTGCAGTCATCGCGTTGACGCTCGCAGCGTTGCTTGTCGTGTGGGTTTACGTTTCTAACACTACTTCGTCGACGAAGGAAGACTTGAACGTGGCTTACGCGCGGCAAATCGTGCTCAAGTTGCGAGACGCGGCGGACTTGGTTTATGCTCAAGGTCCTCCTGCGCAGTTCGTGGTTGAAGCGAATGTTCCGGAAGGCGTGGTTTACGCGAATGCGAGTGGACGCGAAATATTGTTGCGCGTGCGCAGCGCAGGCGGGGGACTTACTGACGTTTACGCCGCTACGGTTGCTAACTTGACTGGCGACTTGAGCGCGATCGAGGAAAAAAGCGGCGTGATTCCAGTAATTGTCAAAGCGCAAAAGCAAGCGCTCGGCAACATCGTTGTAAACATCACGGCTTGAAAAGCTTGAATAGCGGTGCGGCATTGTTGCGGTTGTGTTTGAAGACGCTTTGTAGGCGCCAGGCAGTGCGGCGAATGCCGCGAGGCCAAGCAGGCGTTGAATTCATGACTATCGTTGGGCTCTTAGGGTTAATGCTTTTAATCGTTTTCGCGATTTCTTTCAACCAACGCGGCGAAGTCGCGATTCAATCTTCGGTTTACTATGGATGGAGCTTGTGCCAACAAATCGCAAGCGAAGTAAACACGGCGGTAGGCGTGGGCGACGGTTTCGAACGAATTTTTTATTTGCCGTTGGACGTGAACGGGGAAAAATACTCGATTTCGATAGCGCCGTCCGAGCAAGCAGTTTTCGTTTCCTGGGCTGGCTACTCTTGCAGGGCGCCGCTAGTTACTTCGCAATTAACCGGCTCGCTCCAACCGGGCGCGAACAAGGTGAAAAACAACAACGGCTCGATATCTTTTTCCCAGTAGCGAGAGCGACGGCTTTGCCGACGGAAAACGCGAGGCGCGTGCTCGCGCAAAGGGCGAGCGCAAGGCGCAGTTGTTTTCCATCGACTTAGTGGTTAGCCTAGCGATTTTCCTCGTAGTCGTTTTGTCGGCTTCTTACTTTCTATCGCGAATGCGTGCGAACGTTGACGCGGCGAACGAGAAAAACATTCTAGCAAACAGCGCTGCGGCTGCTTTCGACTCACTCGCTTACTCTCCCGGCTATCCATTCGACTGGACTCCTGAAAGCGTTTTAAGCGTCGGGCTTGCGAGCGACTACGTGGAACTCGGCGGCGCCACGCAGACGCGAATCGATGCCGCGAAACTCCTGCAGTTTGCTAAACTAAATTACAGTGAAGCGCGTTCTCTCCTTGGTTTAGGCGCTTTCGACTTTCAATTATCGTTTCACGAGGTTTGGAACGCGAGCGGGCAAGGCCAAGGCGCGGCGCTCGCCGCGCCAGCGTCGCACGCCGGTATAGCGCTTGAGCCGATAGCTTATTTTGCTGCGAATGATTTAGACGGTTTCACTTTGTTGAGTGGCAGAAACGTTTCTTGGGATTTTTACTGGGCTGGAAGCGGAAGCGAGCCGCCTCACGGCGATGCGCGAGCGTTTTATTCCGCTGCGCAGTACGGCGGCAAAACGCAATTGTTCAACGCGTTGCTCGCGAACGCGACTCGCGCTGGAGAGCGGGCTTACCAAACAATAGTGGTGGAGTCGCCGAATTTCACGACGTTAGAGTATTCAAGCGTGAACGCGAGCGCGCTCCGCGTTTTCCTACGAGAACGCGGGCTCTTGGTTTTCGAGGGAAGCGTTTCAGCCGCGGATTCTCCTTCTACGCCGTTGTTCCTCGACTCGCTGAACGAGTCGCTTCTCTTCGGCAAGCAGTCGCTAGGAATAATCAATAAAACGAGTTTCTTGATTGACAATGCGAGCGAAGGCGACACCGCTTCGTTTGCCGACTCGAATTGGGCGGTTTACAGCAATGCTTCCCGCGGTGACGCTCCTCTATTCATTTTCATTCAAAACGCAAGTGGTGGAAGCGAGTCGCTCGCTCTAGCGGCGCGGTGGAATTGCGAGAATGGGCGAGTGTATTATGTGGCGGACTTCGCTGCAACATTCGGCGTTAATGCTACTCCAGGCTCGCAAGTCTACAACCTCGTTGGGCCGCAATTAAACTTCGGCGTCGATTACAACGCGAGCGCGGCGGCAAGCAGCCGCGACTCTTTCGTGGTGCAACGCCTCTTAATAATTCAACGCGATTGGGGTTCGCTTGCGGCGACGCGCCTCGTAGTATGGAGGAGTTGAGTGAATGGCGTCTGTTTCGCGCGGAATAATGTCGTCTCGAGGAATGGTGTTGAGTCTTGACGCGCTAGTCGCCTTCCTAATTTTTTCTTCGGCAGTTGCAGTGCTTTACTTGTTTGAGCAAAGTTTTTGGACGCCTCCCCTTATTCAAGAATCGCTGCGTTGTCGCGCTTGCGAGTCGTTGACGTGCGCCGCGAGCCAGCGGTTGCAGCGCTCTTCGATTCAGGAACACTTTCCGACGCTGACTTGAACAAGACGCTCATCGAAGTCATCGGCTCTTTTTGGGCTGTGAACAACTCGGGAAACGCGAGCGTCGCAGCGAATCTTTCGGCTGCGGTTTTTGCACCGTTTTTTCCGGCGAGCGTTAACTGGGCGCTGCTTTACGAAGGCGAGCCAGTCTATAATTCCAGTGCGCTGCCGTCGACGGGTTTCGCGGCGTCGTCGCGCAAGCTCGTAAGTGGAATAGCAAAGTCGTTGCCGCAAACAGGGTGCGTGGCAAGCGCGTATCTCCAGAAAATCGGCGGCAAGAACGATGCGTCGTATTACTACTTCGGTGGCTTCGTCGGGCAAGGAAACATTACTGCGGTAATGCGCGGTATTCCAAGCGACGCGAATGCTTCACTCATCTTCTTTGAACTTAGCGCCGGCGACAATTTCACGCTTTACGCCAACGGCGTTAACTGTGGTTCTTTCAATGTTTCGAACGCCGCCAACTACTCGATAATCAATGCGAGCGTCACCGCGCCCGCATGCTTGAACGCCGTCGTCGGCGGAGCGGAAAACAATTTTACGATTGCTTTTAACGGCAGCGACTTGTCTCGCCAATTCATCGGCGGCGGCTTTTTGAAAGTAGTTTACTCGACTACGGGTTTCGCCACGCAGCGTTCAACGCAACTACGCTATTATCTGCCTGGAATCGATGGACTCATTAATTATTATTCATCGTTTTTCGTTCCCGGCAGCGTTTCAAACGTAAGCGCTCGCCTGCACTTCTTCAACAATTACACGACTAACTTTACGATTGGCAATCGCACAGTGTTCAACTCAAGCGGTAGTGACGCTGACCAAATAGTGTTGTTGAGTGACTCGAACTTTACGCCTTTATTCAATTACTCTACAGATTTAAGCCAGAAAAACGTGCCCATTAAGTTTTGGGCTTACGCGAACGTTACTGGTGGGGCTGGGTACGCCGACGTTATTCTTATTACTGACACGTCTGGAAGCATGGCTTACGCAATGAATTCCAGTGCTTACGGCGTCAAGCGAGTTTGCACGGACGAACGCATTTACGACAACGACACTGCGCGCATCAGCGTGGCGAAGTGCGTGGACAAGCAATTCGTTGAAGCAATTCTCTCAGGACAAGGAAACCGCGTGGGGCTAGTCGCATTCAATTCTAACGCGAACGACTACTACGCGCTTTCCACGGACATCAACGCGCTTGAAAGCGAAATCGATTCTTACGACGCGAGTGGAGGCACGTGCATTTGCTGCGCTATAAACCGCGCTTTCGAACTCCTCAACACGACTTTCGTAACGCAACTAATTCCAAGCCGCAGCGCGTGGTCTTACAACGCTTCTTTCCCGACGGCTATTCCCCTCCCTGACGCGCAAGGAAACAATTGGACTAACCGTTCCTACAACGTTTCTTGGCAAAACGCGAGTGCACCGCTCGGCTTCGGCACAGGCGTCGCAACAAACATTGGCAGCAACTTCGTCGTCGAGTCAAGCGCGGAATACAACGCGAGTGCCTTCATGAACGCGAGCGGAAACCACGCTGGCGGAACGCTTTCAGACACTTTTGACGTCGGCGGAGGCTCGCTGAATTTCAGCGAATACGTGGTCCTCCCAGCCGCGCAGCAGTGGATTGGTTCCAGCGAACAAGGAAGTCACGATGAAGACGGAGGCTACACGCGCTTCATGAATGCTTCAACCACGACTGGCGACGATTACGCAGTGCCAACTGGCTTTACCACTATAACGCACTTTCGCTACAACTTCGGCAACCGCGGCGGACAAGCGGGCACAATCAAGTTTAAAGTATTCCGCGGCAGCGGAGAACCCAACCGTTTTGACGTAGTATTCTCTTCAGGGGCATACTCTGTAACGCGTGGTTCTCTTCAAACGATTGCTCTCCCGACTCCAGCACAAGTGCAAGGCGGCGACCGCATTGGTTTCTATACGACGCAAAAACAAAACCACATGCGCCCCGGCACTGGTGGAGACGCGCGGTATTACGCTAGCGGCGACTTGACTGGTTCAAACCTTCTCTTCACGCCCGCTACTGGCTACTATTACTCTATAAGTGCGCTCGCCAACCGCCCGGCGCGGTACGCACTCGACGTGCGCTTCAATTCAAGCGAAGTTTCAATAGCCAACGCTTCCTTGATTAACGCGACGCTTCGCTTCCGCGCCAACGCAAGCGCTTTTTACTCGCTGTTAATTTACGACTACGACTCGAGCACTTGGAACAGCACTTGGTGCGCGAGCGGCGTAGTTGCCGCCGGCGCTTGGAATGATTATTCTTGCATCGTCTCCGAAAACGCTTCGCGCTTTTTTTCTCCCGACGGAAAAATCTCGCTTGCGCTCAACCGCTCGCTTTCCGAAACTCAAGTTGAAACGCAAGTCGACTTCGTTCGCTTCACTGTTTTGCGTGGACGCGGCGACTACTTTTTCCGCAAAGCTTTTTACGTTGCGAACGCGTCGCTGCTCCTCAACGCGAGCTTGACGGTGTTTTCCGACGATGCAGCGGACGTTTACTTGAACGGGGTTCTAATTGATTCCGACTCGGAAGACCACGAGGCGCAGTATTGGAACCGCCTCATTCAGCTCAACACCTCGCTTTTCGTGCAAGGCTGGAACATCGTCGCCGTTCAACTCAAAAACAACGACAACGCGAGCGCGAAATTCGACGCAGAAATAAACGCGTCGTGGCACCGCGACCGCTACATTATCGTCATGAGCGACGGAATCGCTGGCTACCGTTGCACGAGCACTTCCTCGTGCTCGCCTTACAACGCGCAGTGCGGCTATTACTCGCGCTGCTTCGCTGGCAACGCCTCGACGGGTAGCCAGTGCTGTGGAGGGCAAGACCCAGACGACTGCAACAACGCGGCGTGCAACGCGGCTTCACTGAACGCGAACTATTCCGCGTGCCGTGCTCGGCGTGAACTCAACGCGACTGTGCACTCGGTTGGCTTTGGGCTTGTTTACTCGTGCAGCCTAGCGAACTCAACACTCCGCGCGGTTGCGCAGTGCGGCAATGGTTCTTACTATGCGAGCAGCAATGCAAGCCAACTCGCTGATTTTTACCGCAACCTAGCAAGCGCGATAGTGCGTGATTCCACGACGCAAGAAGCTTACGTTACAGGCGAAATTTCTTCAACGCTTTACCCTGACTCTTGGCTTGACTTTGTTTTCGAGCCAGCGACGCCGCAATACGGCTACCAGGAATTGTCTGTCGACTTAGAAACACCAAAATTCCCGTCGTGCCAAGGCAATTTTTCGATTCCAAGCGCGATGCGCGTAGATGAATTCCGCGTTTCCTCGTATTCAGGCGAGTACTGGACTGACAACGCTTCCCTGTTGAACAGCGGAACCAACGGCTGGATGCCTTTCTTTAATCTCAGCGTTTACAACCCTGTATACCGTTTTCTCGGCGATCCCTTCGTGTTGTGGGCGAACGCATCGACGCTTCGCAGCGGCGAAACGAATTTCGTCTCGATTCGCACTGGAAACTCGACGAGTACGCCGAACCCTAACTGCAGCGCTTGGAACCAAGGATTCTTTAAAGCGCGAGTTTCGGCGGCAGTGAATTACTCCAACGTTTTTCTCTACTGCAAAGCGCGAAACGCGTCGATTTACTACGACTTGAATTACGACGGCGTCGCGGATGGCGCAATCAACGTTACCGTAGGCGGATTTGGACTGCCGAGTGCCAGCGAAGAATTCGTGCCTCCAGAAAACTTCAGCAGCGACAACGCTGTGGACGACGCGCTGCAACGCTTGCTGAACAACCTCGACTTCGTCGCAACAGGCAGTGGACCGTCTGGTTCGCAGTTTAACCCGATTGGGATAAAGCTCAGCGACTCAGTCGGCTCGCAAATCCTCACGGGAGAAGGAATTCCGTTCGCATGGGGACCGATTGAAGCGACGATAGTGGTTTGGCCCAAACAAGGAGCTTAAACTAAAAATCAACTAAAAATTAAAGAATCAAAAAGGAATCAAAAAAAGGCGTTGGAAAATGCGGGGAATGCGTGCAAAGCGCGGCGTGTTTTACTCGTTGATGACGCTTTTACTGCTTGCGCCAATAGTCCTCCTCGCTTTTTATTACTCGCAAGCGTGGCCGCAGTCAACACAGCGAATCGTTTCGCGTTCCGTAGGCTTCAGCGCACAAAACTTCGCGGAGTCCATCGCAGCGGATTTTCCGCGAGCAATTGAAATCAGTGGACGTAGCGCCGCCGCTGCAGCTGTAAACCACGTAGTTTCCAGCGGCTCGCCGGTTGACGACGCGCGCCTACGCGTTATCGAACTCGGTCGCAACGGGACTTTTTATGGCTCGCCTTCTTTCCTTATGATGAACAATTCGCTCGAGTCGTGGGTTTCACGCCTCGCTTTGAAAGGCGCTGCATTCGGATTTAACGCGAGCGTCTCAATTTTGTATTACTCGGCGGCTGCCTTCGACTCTTTTCACTTGTTTTTCAACGCATCGATTCTCGTGAACGCTTCAAACACGGACTACGAAATAACTTTTTCTCGCATTTACTATGCGTCCAAAATAATTTCGATTGAAGGACTCGAAGACCCGCTTTACGCGCTCAACACGCGCGGGCTCGCGCACCGCTCTATCACAGCGAATTCCTCGCGCGTCTACGGCGTCTCCGCTCTTGACGCTGCCGCTTTGAACGCTAGTTTCGTGGCGGCTTCTGACGGCCCGTGCTTTTTCGACCGCCTCGAAAACAAGAAAACGCTTTCCGCGAGTTGCGCAGCGCAAGCCGCTTCGCCGCCGGGACTTGAAACGCTCGTGAACACGCAGCAACTAGCGCAACAAGGACTTGAAGTCGACGCGAATGCGAGCGTAATAGACCATCAATACTTCAGCGAGCCGCCTCACGCCAGCGGCTACGCGGTCAACGGCTCCGCGTTTTCTTGGCTCAAGCTCGACACCGCTCACGCGCAACTCTACGGAGTCGAGTTAAAGCCTTGACGCTGCTTTTCGACGCTTCAAGCTTCGCTTTAATCCTCAATAGTCTTTTTATTAACCGCCCGCGTAATCACAAAACGTTTTTCGAGGTGGGGGCAGGATTTGGTTAAAGAAGACGTTGAAACAGTAATCGACCGCTTGCTTGCCTACGTTCAAACGAACAAGGAAGCAACGCTTTCAAGCGCCGCCAGCGCTATGGCGCTGCCTCCAGCGCAAGTTGAAAAACTAGCGTTACTCCTCGAAGAAAGCGGCTTGTTAACTGTAAAGTACGGCTTGGGGTCGACGAAACTCGTTTCGAAAGAATACAGCGAAGCGCAAGCGGCGAAAGCGAAAAAGAAAATAGAGGCGCGGAAAGACGAGGTAATAATGGAAAGCGAGGCTGCGGAACGGGAGGTTATGACTGCCGAAACGCTTCTCGCATTCATCGAGCGCGACGTTTCTCGCCGCCTCTCAATCGCGGAAAAACTTCTTGCAGACGTAGAAAAAAAAGAAGGAGAATACTCGCACGAAGACTATGAATTCCTCGAAAAAGAACTCGCAGTCATACTACAGCAAGCCGCCATGTTTGAAGACGAAGTCGCAAAACTCAAGGCGCGCGAAGCCGAACTCCGTTCGCTAGTCACCGAATTTCAAAAACGCCTCGAGGCGATTCGCGACAAGATTCCAGCAGCAGCGCAGCCACCGACGCGCCGCGGCTTGCGCGGCATACTCCAAAGAATTATTGCTGTTTTAGCCGCGCTCCTAGCAAAAATACGCGCTGCAACACGCACTAAGCCCGCCGTAGCCACTGCGACGACACTGCCAACTCAAGCAACGCAAGAGCCGCAAGCGAAGGCGAAGCAAGAAGAAAAAGTTGAGGCTGCAGTGGCGATTGTCACGCCAAAGTCGAGGATTAAAACCGCGAGTGAAGCAGGCTTGGAAGTCGAGCGCGGGGCTGCGCGAAGAGCGAAGCAAGCGTTGGAGCGAGTTGAGTCGGCTTTCGAGACTCTCAAGACGCGCATCAAGACGCCGAGGCAGGCGCCACCGCCTGTGCCTGCGTTCAAGCAAAAACCAGCGCAAGCACCGCCGTCCGCGAAAGCGAAGACGCTTGCAAAGACTCAACTAAAATCAGTGGTAAAGCCGCCGAAAGCGCAAGGCGGGGAGGCACGCTCAGCCGTCAAGAAAAAGCGTTGACGGAGAGAAGGAAGACGCGAGAGTCGGTGGTTTGAAGTGAAGATTTTGCAGGAGTACACGCTTGAATGCGATGGCGTTCCAGCTGAAATCGTTATTGCGGAGAAAGACGAGGAGTACATCAATACTTACGATTTGAAGCACTCGCGAATCCGCCAAGCCACGCAAGTCGTGCTTGATTATCTTAAAGAGCGAATCATCGAGGCGACGAACATTAAGATTTCCGAAGTGCTTGAGTCGCGCGAGGCGGAAAAAGTGCGGGAGCGCCTCGTCGAGAAAGCGCACGAACTTGTCCGCGCCGAATTAAGCGGGCTCAGCAAGAGCGAGGAAGACATGCTTGTGGGGCGCTTGGTGCACGAAATGCTCGGGTTGGGCGACCTCGAGCTGTTGCTCGCGGACGAGTGGTTGGAAGAAATTGTCGTTAATAGTTCGCGCGAGCCGGTTTACGTCTACCACAAGAAATTCGGTTGGCTCAAGACGAATTTGTTCGTGCCAACTGAAGAACAAATCCACAATTACGCTTCGATTATCGGCAGGCGCGTGGGAAAACAAATCACGGTACTCAACCCGTTGATGGACGCGCATCTCTTGAGTGGAAACCGCGTTAACGCGACTCTAGCGCCAGTTTCGTCAAAAGGCAACGGGTTAACGATTCGCAAATTCCGCGCCGAACCCTGGACTATAATCAACTTTATCGACCCTGAATTAAATACGCTTAACAGCGAAACCGCGGCATTGCTGTGGCAGGCAGTGCAATACGAAATGAATGTTTTAATTGCAGGTGGAACAGCCAGCGGCAAAACAGCTTTCTTAAACGCTATGCTAGTGTTTACGCCGCCGAATCAACGCGTAGTAAGCATTGAAGACACGCGCGAGCTGCTTTTGCCTAACTTTCTGCACTGGACGCCGCTCGTGACGCGCGAGCCAAACCCTGAAGGAAAAGGAGAAGTCAGCATGCTTGACTTAATCGTGAATTCGCTTCGCATGCGTCCGGACAGAATTGTGCTAGGCGAAGTGCGGCGGCAACGCGAAGCGGAAGTATTATTCGAAGCGATGCACACTGGACACGCCGTCTACGCGACGCTTCACGCTGACGAGGCGCGGCAAGTGCGTTCGAGACTGATTTCACCGCCGATTGAATTGCCGGAAACCATGCTTGGCGCGCTGCACCTCATCGTCGTACAATACCGCCAGCGCCGCAGTGGAATTCGCCGCACTTTTGAAATCGCCGAGGTAATTCCTGAAGAAAAAGGAGTTTCGTTGAACGTTATTTACAAGTGGGATGCGCGCGACGACAAAATAAACAAGGTTACGGAAAGCGTTCGCCTCGTGAACGAACTATCTATGCACACTGGATTCAACGCCAAAGAAATCGTCGACGACTTGAAGGAAAAAAAGAAGGTTCTCGAATACGCACTGGCGAAAAAAATTTTTAACGTCAACGATGTCGGGCGAATCGTCGGCTGGTATTACCGCGACCCACAACGACTCGACAAGTTCGTTTCAAAAAACTTAGACCCTGCCCCGTTGCTCGAGAAAAAAACGCAGTGAAGAATTAAAACCAAATAAATCGAAGTGGTTTAGTTTGCCGTCGCCGTCTTCGTTTTCAGGAAAGAAAGTAGAGGAAAAGCAGCAAGCCCTCAAGTCCATTCCGTTTAGTCTATTGCCGCCGCCCGTCGTGCTCACGCTAGCGAAGAACACGCGAAACGCTGGAAACTTCGTGGCAGCGCTTTTTCCTTCGCTGGGCGACGACTTGCTTCACGCGCGCCTGCCGGCGACTCCGCGCGAGTACGCGGCAGTTGCGTTAATCACTGCGCCTTTGAACGCGGTCGTAATTGGCGTGCTCCTGCTTTTCCTCGGAGCCGCGCTGAAGACAAACTTGTTTGCCGCTGCCTTGTTCGCAGCGATTTTCATTGGAGTTGCTTCATTCGTCACAATTATTTTTTACCCGAAAATAGTCGCCATTCGCCGCGTTCGCCTTCTCGAGCGCGACTTGATTCCGGCGACGCGTCAACTCATCATTGAACTTAAGTCGGGCGTGCCTCTCTTCAACGCAATGGCGAGCGTGAGCAGTGACTACGGCGAAGTAAGCAGTGAATTCCGCAAAATCGTGACGCGCATCAACAACGGCGTTCCCGAACTCGACGCGCTTGCGGAAGCGAGTCACGAAAATCCATCGTTTCAATTCCGTAAAGTGCTTTGGCAGATTTCGAACGCGTTGAAAGTCGGAAGCGATGTCGGCGCGGCGCTCGAAGCAATCGTAGAGGAGTTGACTCGCGAGCGCGTCAACCAAATTCGGCGTTACGGGCAAGAATTAAGCCCGTGGACGATGCTTTACATGCTGGCTGCCGTCGTTGTTCCGTCGCTCGGCGTGACGATGATGATAGTAATCTCGTCATTCATGTCGATTCAAATACCTAAATTCGTTCTTCCGCTTGCGTTAGTGTTCCTCGTTGGTTTTCAAGTGTTTTTCGCGAACTTCGTTAGTAGCAGGAGGCCAAACGTGTAATGTTCGAACACTTTTACCAAAAAATTTCTTCTCTCGCTCCTCGCTCGGCTTCGCTTAAAGTAAAACAATTGCTTGTTCAAGGCGGTTTCAACGATGTTTCCGCGCGAGAATTCATCGGCTTCACTCTTTTTTTCTCGTTTTGCGTGAGCCTAACCGTATTCTTTTTGTCTCCCTTCTTCATTGCCGGGTTTCTCGCTCCACTCGCCGCCGTCGCTGCCTTCGTTGCGATGCTCGCCTTGTTCTGGCTTTTCTTGACATTGAACGCGGATTCCCGCGCGCAAAAAATCGAGAGTATTCTGCCTGACGTTCTCGAAATAATTTCGTCGAACATTCGCGCTGGCATGACTCTCGAAAACGCGGTTTGGAGCGCGGCACGCCCCGAGTTCGGTCCACTGAGAGACGAAATCAAGTTGATGAGCGCCGACGTTTTCGGTGGAAAACCAATCACTGACGCTTTCATTAGAATGACGAAGCGAGTGCGCAGCGAAGTGCTCGAACGAAGCGTTCGCCTCGTCGTTGAAGGAATTCGTTTGGGCGGCGAAATGGCTCGCTTGCTTAAAGCAGTCGCGGAAGACATTCGCTCGAACCAAGCGCTGCGCCGCGAAATCGCGACGAGCACTATGATGTACACGATTTTCATTGTCTTCGCCGCGGTTCTCGCCGCTCCATTGCTTTTCGCGGTCAGCGTTTACTACTCGGAAATGAACGAGTCGCTGTTAGCCAAGCGCGCGCAAGAAACTGCCGGCGGCGCTGCGGTTTCCAGCGCAGTTCAAAAAGCGGGGTTGGCTGGAATGCCTGTAGGCGGATTTGTTACGCCTAAAGGTGGAGCGGCGCCTACTATTACGGCGCGCGAGGTAAACGACTTTGCGCTTGCCTGTATTTTCGTCACCACGCTTTCCGCAGGCTTCATTCTCGGCTTGATTCGCTTCGGCAAAGCGGTTCGCGGCGTCAAGTACGTTCCCTTATTCGTGCTAGGCGGACTCGGCGTTTTCTTTGCAGTGCACTCTTTATTGTCGACACTCTTCAAAACATTGGTGCGCTAGGCGTTCCATTGCTTCTTTCAAGCGAAGAGTTAATTCAGTTGATAGTAAAGGCGCAATGCTTTAGAATCTAAGCCAGCGCGTTCCGCATTTTGAAAGGTTTTTAAACCCTTTGAACGTAATGCCTCGCAACCACCGCGACCATTTGTTTTGGTAGCGAAAAAAACAAAAAAAGAAAAAAAGAAATCTAACGGCAGGAGGTAGATGCAATGAAGAGGGGTCAATCCGCTCTCGAGTACCTCGTCACGTACGGCTGGGCGATTCTAGCAATCGTCATAGTAGCCGCCGTGTTGTGGTATTTCGGAATCTTCAATCCCAGCAAGTGGAGTGCGAGCAAGCAATGCGGAGGCTTCGCTTCGTTCACGTGCGAAGACTATTCCGCTAACGCGACGAGCACTACCATCGTTTTAGGCAACAACGTGGGACGCTCGATAACGATAAGCAACGCGACTTGCTCGCCGGCGAGCGTTGGCCCTACAGGCAGGACGACTTGCACCGCGAGCGTAGGCGGCAACGTCGGAGACCAAGTCAACATTCAAATCGACTACGTTGACAGCAAGTCTGGGTTGTCGCACAGCGAAACAGGCTTCTTGAAAGTCACTTGAACGCCACGCGCACCAAGCGAAGTTTTTTTGTTTTTTTCGAGGCGGGCGCTGCGCTCGCCTTTCTCCCATTTTTCTGGTTTGCCAGTTGTAATCACCAGCTCGTTTTTTAACGCCATCAGCATAATCGTTCCGGTGATGACCGGCTAACATCATTCTGAGCTTTGCAGTGATGAATGACGGACGGTCTGATTTTTTGAGTTTTCGTTTAGCGAGGTGCACTTTCGGCGGTGCAGCGCCGCCTGAGTTGTTGATGCAATCGCGGCTAGCAACGCGCACGCTTAAACCACGAAAATCAAAAAGTTACGCGTTTCGCTCGGCTTCATTTTCAAACACTGCCGTTTTGCTTTACTCGTATGCTAACGCTTCAAC
>JAVYMB010000016.1:0-13051 GCA_038740145.1 Candidatus Norongarragalinales archaeon
GCTCGCGCAAAATCTGTAGCGCTGCCTTGTTCAAGGGTAGCCGGAATAAGTTCGGAGGAATGCGAACACGTTCACTGAAAGTAATGAGTTTGTACATAGAATCCAGCCCGACGAATTCTAAATAAATTTCGTTTTTCAAAAAACAACTTTTTCCGAATAAAGCGTTTTTCAACCACAAAAAAAGGTTGGAAGCAGCAAGCCGCGTCAAGTAACGACGAGCTTTGCGCCGTGCAGCGTAATTGTTTGCACGCCCTCCTTTTTTAACTTTTTTCTAAGCCTAGCGTCAAGCGTTGCAACGATGCAGTTAGGATTGCGGCTGGCGAAGGCGAGAATCGCTTCATCCGCTTTTGCTTGCGGCGCGTCAGCAACGCTCGCGCCGCGCTGCTGGAGGTAGCGCATAATAACATGGAAAGCGCTCGGCTTCGCCACAACGCGCAACTCGCTTAAACAAGGCTTAAGCACAACGAAGCGAAGCGGTTCTTCGATTAATTCCTCGACTTCGCGTACAGCGTCCAGCTTCAAGTCGACGAGGGCGAGTAAAGCGCTTGAATCCAAGAGGACAGTCTTCAACAAACCACTTCAAATTGAAAAAAACGAAAAACGGGCTCGGGGGGATTCGAACCCCCGACATTCTGGTTAAAAGCCAGACGCTCTGCCAAACTGAGCTACGAGCCCTTGAACGAACAAGCGTTAAAGCAATATTTTTTTGAAGAACACGGTTTAATAAGTTGCGCACTTCGAAACTGTAATTCGTTGCATTAAACTATTTTCGCGGTTGCGTATAAGCGCCAACGATTCCCGCTGCGCCGCAATACCGCGGCGCGTGCTCCACGTTCCGCGCAAACCGGCTTTTTAAGCACAAGCGAAACAGTGTTTTTCTTGGTTTTCTCGACGAAACCAAGCGTTGTTGCAGTACCGACTCCAAGTACCAACGGCTCGTTTTGTGTGAAGGAAGGCGGAAATGCTTCAAGAACGCGTTTAAGCACGAAGTACTCAAGCGTCACCGCAGTCAAAGCCGGAGGCAGGTTTTTGCCGAGCACGCAACCAGCCAAGGCGTCTGCTTTTGTGAGCGCGGGGTCGAGTTGAGTTGAAACACCGACGAGTCCGCCAGGCACTGCCTGTTCGATGCGCCGCCCGCCGGAATGCAGTGAAACGACTTTCGTGCGCAGTGGTTCGTAACTCTCTTTTCCTTTCGCAGTTTGCTTTAGCGTGCCCGGCAGAATTTCGACTTCGTCGCCTTCGCTAAGCACCCCGCGCGACAGCGAACCGCCGACTACGCCGCCGCTGAGTTTGCTCCAGTCGGCGCCAGGCTTGTTCACGTCAAAACTCCGCGCGACTAAAAAATTTGGGTTCGCAGTAGTGTCGCGTTCCGGCGTCGGAATTTCGCTTTCAATCGCAGCCAGTAACGCGTCTGTGTTCACGCTAGTGTTAGCCGCCGTAGGCACAATCGGCGCGTTCGGAAAAGGCGAGTCCGCGAGGAAAGCGCGGATTTGCTTGTAGTGCTCTCGCGCCGCCTGCGGCGTCACTAAATCCACCTTGTTTTGCGCGATGACTACGCGTTTTATTCCCGCGCTTTCTAGAACCATCAAGTGTTCTTGCGTCTGGGGTTGCGGACACTTCTCGTTCGCCGCAATCACGAAAAGCGCTCCATCCATAATCGCGCTTGCAGCGATTACCGTCGCCATCAACGTTTCGTGCCCAGGCGAGTCCACAAGCGAAATCTTGCGCGCCTCGAGCGCTGCACCGCCGCACGTCCCGCACTTTTCTCGCGTCGTGTATTTGCCGCACGACTCGCACCTGCGGACGCTGACGTCGGCGTAACCAAGTTTGATCGTGATTCCTCGCTTTACTTCCTCGCTGTGAGTATCAGGCCATTTGCCGCTGAGGGCTTGCACGATAGTGCTTTTGCCGTGGTCCACGTGCCCGATTGTTCCAACGTTTACTACTGGTTGCGAAATGCGCAATCCACCTTTTCGCGTTTTTGAGCGCGCGGGCTTTATTTCAGCGACAGCGGTATTAAAGGCTTTTGAAGCGCTTTATACTGCGTCCAAGAGGGTTCGTCAAACGAGTTTTTTCTGCGTAAAGCGGCGACCACTGGTTTCTGCGCGCTCTCGCGCCTCTAGTTGTGCTTCCGCAGACGATTCCCCGCGCTCGCAACTTCTTCCACCGTGTTCCTTGTAAAAATAGTAAGCCGCGGCGGCGACGAGTAAAACGAGTGCAATTACTGAAAGCAAAACCCACGAACCGTTGTTTGTTTTCTTTTGAGGCGGAGCGGCGAACACTGTAATCGGTGGTGCGGCGACGCCTTCACTTGACTGAAACGCCAACTCGAGCCGCGCGTCAGGCGAAACCGCGCCAGTCGGTTTGAGCGAAAGCGTCACGCTTTTTTCTTCGCCTGGCGCGAGTGAAATTGGTGCAACAGCGTTTGAGAAAGCGAATCCGCTTGGCGCAGCGGCAGTGATTCCCGACAATGCAGTGCCGCCAGTATTGCGCAAAACAACGGTAACAGTAATTTCGCCGGTTGATTCGAACCGTGAGTAATCTACGTCTGCCACGCTTGACGTTAGTCCAGCGGACGGCGCGACTGCATCAAGCGTGGCGTTCGCGGCTGCGGCTTCTCCTTCCACGCTTTCAGCGTAAAGCGTAATCGAGTAGCGTCCTGCTTTCGATTGTGGAACGCTCCAAGTAACGTTGAACAAAGCGGTGCTCTTCGGTGGAATGTCTCGCGTTGCAGGCGACACTGAATACCACGCGCTGGGAATTCCGACAATCGAGAGCGTCACGCCGCGCAACAAGTCGTCTTTCGAGTTAAGCACTTCGACGACATCGTCCACGCTGTTGCCCGCAGGCGCAGTGAAACGCGTTTTTTTAATCGTCAAGTAAGACAAACCTGCTTGCGGCGCAGCCGAGATTTTGAGTTTCAGCAAGTAAAGCTCGCTCGCCGTGGTTTTCAAGCTGCGAACCACGACGGGAAGGAATTTCGTTCCAAGAGGCGTCTTGTCTAGCGCCGTTGAAACGACGATGTTTACGCTGCGCGACTCGTGCGGCGAAAGAGAAAACGACGACGGAATTGCTTGCGCGTTTAGCCACGAAACGATTGCTGGTTCGATTGAAAAATCGTCCGAAACGCTGCCTTTGTTCGTCACCGTAATTTTGAGGGGGGTAACGACTCCGCGCTTGACGGCGTATTCTTCTTGCTTTTCTACGGTGAAGCCGACTGCGCCCGAAACGTTGACGCATAAAGGCACGCTCAACACGACGTAGTCAAGGTATTTCACGAGCAGTTTTAACTGGTAAGTCGCCAGCGTAACGCGGCTGGAAGGAGTCAAGCGTAGTTCAAGCGGCTGCTGGTCGCCGGACTCGAGTTCAAGAAGTGAAGGAGCAACGCGAGCAAAGTCTTTTACTTCTGAAGGCGCTTCGAGCACTATAACGAAGGGTCCTTTCGCTTGTCCGTTGTTCCGCAACTCGAACGGCCAAACGAATTCCTCCTCGTGTTTTACTTGCAGGCACTCGACTGGCTGGTTCAACAAATCCAAGTCGATTGCGTCGGAAAACACGAAGATTGCGGCAGGAAGAGAAAATTCGGTTGTCTCGCCGCTCGCGCCGCTAGTCACGCTCACGCGGAAAACAGTTTCGTACGAGCCGCCTGGCGTTCCAAGAGGCAGCCTTACTTTCGCAGTAACGCGCTTGCTCGTGCCTCCCGCCAAGTCAAAGTTCGTAGTCGAAAGCAAGGTGGATGAAGCGAATGCATCTTCAACGCGGATTTTAACGAAGCCTTTGGCGGCGTTCGAATTAGAGACAAGCAATTCGTACTCTATTACTTCGCCTGGCCTCGCACTGGAAACCACGCCGCTAGGCGAAAGCGACGCGTAGAAGCCGGAAGAAGGCGACGGCGTTGCTGTCGGCGCTGGTTGCGAGACGCTCAAGCGCGCGACTCGCTCTGCGCAAGGCGTTGTGCCGCCGCTTGCAGTCACCCGCACTGGAAGTTCATAGTAGTTTGAAGTTGCGCGAGCTGTGCCAACGCTGAGCGTAAACACGCGCGCTTCACCGCTCGCTAGAGTCGCGCTCGACGAGTCGAAAGAGCATTCTAAGTCGCTTACGCAAGAACCGCCGAGCGAGACGAATTGGGCGGAAGAACCAATGTTTCGAATGGAAATTGGAAAATGTGCGGTGACGCCGCGGCTAACGCTGGCATCGTTAATAGAAGCGATTTCGAGAAACAAGCACTCTGCGGAAGCGAAAGCCGTGAAACTAACGGCTAAAAACGAGAACAACAATGAATAAGCCACTCTCTTCTTCATGCGCTCACCACGATTAAAGAAAGGTGCGCCGCTCCTTAAAAAGCGTTGCTTGCATGCTTGAAAAAAGATTGGGGAAACGCGCTGGTTAAAGCTCGTAAAACGGGTGCTTGTCGCACAACTCGAGGACTCTCGTTTTCACTCGAGCGAGCATTTCATCGTTTTGCCAGTTGCGAATCGCGTCGTCGATGAGGCGAGCGACTTCCTTCATTTCGCTTTCGCGCATTCCCCTCGTTGTCAACACGGGCGTTCCTATGCGAATGCCGCTTGGGTCAACGGGCTTGCGCGGGTCAAAAGGAATCAAGTTTTTGTTAACCGTAATGTGCGCCTTGTCGAGCGCGGTTTCCGCCTGCAAGCCAGTCACGCCTTTGGAAGTCAAGTCAATCAAAATCAAGTGGTTGTCTGTACCGCCGCTGACGAGGCGAAAGCCGAGCGCGGTGAGTTCGTCTGCGAGTGCTTTCGCGTTCTTCACGATTTGGCGGGCGTATTCCTTAAACTCTGGTTTTGCTGCTTCCGCGAAAGCGACTGCCTTGCCAGCGATGGAGTGCTCGTGTGGCCCTCCTTGCAGGAGAGGGAAAACCGCTTTATCAATTTTCTCTGCGAATTCCGCTTTGCAAAAAATCATTGCGCCGCGCGGGCCGCGAAGCGTCTTGTGCGTCGTCGTAGTCACCACGTCGGTGAAAGGAAACGGCGACGGGTGTACTCCGCCAGCGACTAGTCCGGCGATATGCGCAATGTCCGCCATAGAATATGCGCCGACTTCATCCGCGATTTCATCGAACTGCTTGAAGTCGAAAAAACGCGGGTACGCAGTCGCGCCGCTCACGATGATTTTCGGTTTTGCTTCGCGGGCTTGCTTGCGCAGCGCATCGTAGTCAATTAGTTCCGTCGTCTTGTCGACGCCGTACTGCACGGTTTTGAACAAGCGTCCAGAAAAATTAACTTTGTGTCCGTGCGTGAGGTGTCCGCCTTGCGCAAGAGCCATGCCCATTATTGTTTCTCCTGGCTCGAGCAACGCAAGGTACGCAGCCATATTCGCTGGACTCCCACTGTAAGGCTGCACGTTGACGTGAACGCCAGCGTTTTCGACGCCGAACAAGCGCTTGGCGCGCAAAACAGCGGTTTCTTCGACTACGTCTATGAACTCGTTTCCGCCGTAGTAACGCTTGTGGGGATAACCCTCGCTGTATTTGTTCGTCAACACCGAACCCATTGCTTCAAGAACGGCTCCGCTCACGAGATTCTCGCTCGGGATTAGTTCAAGCACCGTCATTTGCCGCCGCAACTCGTTTTCGATTGCTCGCGCTATTTCAGGGTCGGCTTCGCGCAATTGCTCTAAATGCGTTTGGTGCAACGGCTTCAAAATTAATCACTCCCGCAAAATTGCGCCCGGAATAGTTTTCCACCGCCCGCACGAACGCTTGCCTTCAGTGCAAATTTTTTGGGAAACGCATTTCGGTCCAGCGTTCTCGAAGATCGTCGGCGCGATTGGTTTCACGAGCTCGAGCATCGCATTCGCCAAAGCGCGAATCTCCCATTGCGCACTCGAGCAACAACGCAATTCGAAAAAATGAAGGAGTTCGCGCGCGTTCATAGTCACGACGAGCCGCGTTTCGCAAGCGTTTGGGAGAACGAACCGCGCGTCTTCCTTCGGCACGCCCGCGGAACAAAGTTCCGAGTAAAGTGCTCGCGATTCATCAATGAACGCTTGGAATTTCTTGTCTAATTCAGGGTTCGCCTTGATTGTCGCGGGCTCGATGAAAGAGAAGTCCACTTCACTGACGTGACGCTGGCTTTGCTGACTGTACGACGCAATGCGGTGACGCACGAGTTCGTGACTGCATGCGCGCGAGACTCCTCCAATCGCGAACGTGAAACTCGCGTGTTCGATTACGCTGTAATGCCCCAGTTTCATAATGTGTTTCAACGTTTTCTTGACTTCGTCGTCGCTGAGCTTTGCGCCGAGTTCTTCAACGCCAATCGGCTGGTAGCACAACCGCGCCGCCTCGGCGCAAACGCGTTCCGCGTCTTGCGTGTGCTTCAGCAGACGCACTTTAAGCGTTGCTTCTCTCGCGTCAGTCACCGCAACCCACTACAAGAACTAAAGAAAATGAGGATTAGGTTAATAACGAAACCAAATATAAAACAGCCGCTGGAGAAGGCAAGAAAGGAAGAGAAAATAAACAAAAGAAAAGTAAAAGAAAGGAAAAAAGTAAACGCCGCGCTTACTGGATCGTTGTTTCTACTTCTGTTTCTTCGCCTGGGCTGTCCGCGCTTTGTTCTTCCTCGGTGGCGACACTCACTGGAACTTCGCCGGCGATACCAAGTTTCTCGCCTACCGCGAACTTTCGCGCGACGCTTTTTATGCGCACTCGGCACGCTTCGCCTTGCACGCTGCCTGCCACGAAAATAATGAAGCCCTGAATTTTCGCGATTCCATCACCCCTGCGCGAAACATCAGTGATTTGCACGTCGTATTCCTCGCCTTCCTTCACCGGCTGAGCCCTAAAGCCACTTCCTCCGCCGTAACCACGGTCGCCGCGTCCTCCACCGTAACCGCCGCCGTATCCTTCCCTGAATCCTCGTTCTCCACCGCGGCCGTAACCGCGTTCCCTCTCGTAATTCATTCTGCGTTCTTCACCTTCTTTTTTTCATCTCTTCATTTGCAACGCGTTGCGCGCTTCGCTTGCTGGGTAGCACTCGAAAAAAACAGGCGCTGAGAAAAAGAAAAAAGAAACTTCAAGCGCGAGCCTCACTGCCCTACAAAAACGCCGAATTCTTTTTTTCTTTAAACTCTTCCGTCGCTTCTTCGAAAAACACACCCGCGCTCGCGAATCGAATTCACGCTGCAAATTTATTGTGTCGGGCGAAGTATTTAAACCACGCGGAACTCGAGTTCGCTGCCACGCGAGTTGAACGCACGCACGCAAGGCGCGTAGTCTGCTGCAAGCACGCGCCAATCAAAAGGAGGGCAAGCGATGAAGTGAAATTTTCCTTTGCGCGAGAAAAAATGGAGGTCGCCTTTGGAAGGAACTGCGGGCGGCGCTGTATGCGAGTGAAAAGTCGCGATGGCTTGCAAATGCAGTGGCAGGAAGACGTCGCTGTAACTCGAAAAACCTTCACCGTACTCGCTGAGCGGAGCGATTATTAATTCATCGAGTTTTACGCTTGTCCCGCGGTTAGTCCTTGTTTCGCGGCCGCGAAACAATCCAATGAACTCGCTTGGGAAAACAGCGCGGCTGGACTCGAGCGCGCTTTCGAGAGCGCGTTTCGTGATGACTAGCAAGATTTTTTCGTCTGTGGTTTTCAAGAGTTTTTCACAAGCGTTTTAAACGCGCTGCATTTAAATAAAATCGATTGCGATGGATGTTGAAACAAAGCTTGAACTCGCGCTTCAACCACCAACAGAAGAAGTCGTAACTCGCGACGAGTTGCGAGCGTTGTTTGAAACCAACGCAAAGCCGCGGCACTACATTGGCTTCGAGGCGAGCGGTTTGCTGCACATCGGCTCGCTCGTCGTGGCTGGCTTAAAGATTCGCGACCTCCAGCACGCTGGATGCGAGTGCGTGGTTTTCCTCGCCGACTGGCATTCGCTCGTCAACAAAAAGCTTGGTGAAGATTGGAAAAAAATTCAGGGAGCGTGCGAATACTACCGCGAAGCATTCGAGTTTTTTTGCCCGGGCGTGCGCACGGTTCTAGGCAGCGAGTTGTACTCGCGCGAATACTGGGAGGGCGTCCTACGCTTCAGCCGCGAAATCACGCTTGCACGCGCAGTGCGGTGCCTTTCGATAATGGGCCGCTCTGAAAAAGAAAAACTCGATTTAGCACAGTATTTTTATCCTTCGATGCAATCCGTTGATATGAAGTGGCTCGGCGTAGACCTCGCTCACGCTGGCAGCGACCAACGCAAGGTACATATGCTCGCCCGCGAGGTTTTCCCGAAAATGGGTTGGAAGCCGCCTGTCGCGCTGCACCACGCGTTGCTTCCAGGGCTCGCTAAACCAGAGAAAACGCCAGGGCGCGTGGGAGGCGAAGCCGCTGAAGCCGCAAAAATGAGTAAAAGCAAGCCGTGGACTTGTGTTTTCGTTCACGACTCGCGTGAAGAAATCGAGCGAAAGCTTGAAAAAGCGTATTGCCCGCCGAAAACAATTGAAGGAAACCCAGTGCTTGCGATAGCCAAAAACATTGTTTTTCACGAGAAGAAAGAGTTGCGCATCGAGAGAGACGCCAAGTTTGGTGGCGACGCCTGTTTTTCTTCCTACGCTGAATTAGAAAAAGCGTTTAAAGACGGTGCGCTACACCCGGCTGATTTGAAGCTAGCGGTTGCGCGAGAATTAGATTGCATCGTCGCGCCCGTGCGAAAGCACTTTGAGAAAAAACGCGAGTTGCTTAGAGCATTCGAAGACTAAAAGCGCGGCGCAATCTTTCTTTTTGCCTTTGCTTACGTACTGCTTCCGAACGGGCTCTCAGGAATTTTGGGGGCGCCGGGAACTGAATCTTGAATTTCGCCGCCTACACCTAGTGGCTGCACGCTGGCAATCGCGCTCTTTATCGCCGCGCTCTTGTTCGTTATGTCAGACTCTGTGGGTTTGAATAAGTTTGTTTGAAAAAGCAGAATCAATACAACTACGAGGACGAGTGCAGCGGCTATCAACAGTAAGTACTCGAAAGAAACTTGTGAGCGCAACCGCACGCGGTTTTCACCCGAACAAGCGTTCTTTGACTATGTAAGCGATTATCGTGATGAAGGCGATTATCGCTCCGACGAGAATCAAGTACTCAATCGCCGTCTGCGCCTTCCGCGTTGTCCGCGCGTTCGAAGCATTCGGCGCGTTCTTCAACTTTTTCAACAAACCAACCCAGCCCCCCCGACGACTGTCAGCGAAAACCACTTGCCCGCTTCGAAAACGAGCAAACTCATTAGAACCATCAGGGGGGCGTACAATATATATTTGATTGTTTTGCCTTCGCGAATGATTCCAATCGCAATTGACGTTATCACCGTTTGCACCGCAATGAACAAAAGCAGTAGCGCGTTCAACTCGCACATGTTCGTCTTCGGCGCGTTGGGAAGCGCGCCCGTAATTCCAGTGTTAATGTAATTCACAATGCTTATCGTGAAGCCGAAAATGAATGGCGCGAGTAACAGAGCGGCGGTTACTAGGAAAATAACGTGCATCGTAGTGCGAGAATAACGCTCTCGCTTGATGCGTGAAACGTCTCGCGCGTCTTCAGCGATTTGAAACATCACGTCAGCTATTCCCGCGCCAGCGCGGCGGGCGTCAATTATTATCGTCGCGGTGCGCTTGAACAACAACGAACCAGAGCGACGCGCTTGGTCTAGAAGCACTTCGTTGAAAGGCTTTCCTTCCCGAATCGCGTGCAGCGAGTTCTTAAAGTCTTTGCTAAGCAAGCCATAATTCGCGTTTGCTACCTCGCTTAACGCAGATTCAGTGGTTCCGCCAGCTCGTAGCACGAAAGCCATGTGCTTGAGTGCGTCTGGCAACGCGTCTTCAATCGCGGCGATGCGCGCGTCGCGCAAGTTGATTGGAATTGCCACCACCATACTCATTACCGCGACGAAGGAAAGTAGCGATGTAATGAGGGTTAAGCGAAGCGCAGCGAGAATCAGGAAGACGAGGAGCGCCACGAAGAAAAAAACCAGTATGAACACAGGGAAAGAAAAAGAAATTCCTGTTCCTTCATAGTAGTCCTTGAGTTGCCTCCACCAAACCAAGGCTTTCCCGAAAACCAAATTGTTCACCACACGGCCGGTTCTATTTGCTTCGTAACGTAAAGCAATGCAATCATTCCCGCTGTTATTCCGCCGAAGGATAAGTAAATAAAGTAAGGCGGCAGCCCGCTTGAAAACAACGGAATCTGTAGAATCGCGGAAAGCACTGTCGCCGACACGGGCGCGACAACCGCAATCATTATGAAAATCACATTGATGAAATTCAGTTTTTCCGTAAAGTCGCGAATGCTCATGTGAGTCTCGAAAGCCACGTCTTGTGCGATATCGTTTATGATTTTCGACAAGTTTCCGCCTGTCTTGAAAGAACGAATCACCTGCAAAAGCGCCTTGCGCAGCGACTGCGACTTTGAGCGGTTGTAAAGCCGGGTTAGTGCGTCTTCAGTGCTCAAGCCTTGCTGCAAGTCGCGCACGAGTTTCTTAAACTCAGCGCTGAGAACGCCGTAGTCAGCGTTAGCCACGCTTTCAATTGAGTGGTGAAAACTCACTCCAGCGCGCACCTGGGTAGCGACTTGCATTAGCGCGAAAGGCAAGACCCTGTCGATTGCTTTAGCCCGTGCTTTCGCGCGCAACGACAAGAAAGCGAAGGGGAGGACAGTAAACAATATTGCAACAAACAAAGCTACGAGAGGGGCGATCGCTCCAAACAAAGGGTCAGAAAAAACGACAGCGAGTGCAAGCAAGGCGGCGAAAGCGGCGAGCGAAGCAACAGCGACGACGATTGCTGCGATCACGAGAAACGTCTCCACGCTAAACGAATAGCCTGCGCACTCAAGCATCAATGCTAGTCCTGAAGCAAATGGTGTGCGGCTGAGGAATAAAGCGAGTCCACTCAAGGGGCGCTTGAAGGACGAATAAAAGTGCTTTACTACGCCGCGCGTTTCAAGCAAAGGGCGAGAGAAATCTAGTTTGCGTTGCGCAGCATCACTCGAAGTCGACGGCGGCAAAAATAAGGCAGGCGCTTTTTTTTCGCGAGCGCGAATTCTGCGCACCGTCTGTTCTACGTCGAAAACACGCGAGTCTGGCGGTTCATTGCCGGCGTCTGCGGCGCGTTCACGCTCGCCTCGCGACTCAACGATTTCCCGCATTTTGCGCAGTTTTTCTTGGCTTACCAACCGCCTCAAACCCCCTGCACAGCCATGCGACTAAGCGGCAAGCCGCTTGCTTTTTTAATGCGAAACGCTGTAACCTGCTTTTTTCTCAATATAATTTTGCGTGACAGCGCAAACTTCCGTTAGGGAGCGAACGCCTTTCGCCATCAAGTCCTGCAGTACTTTTTTGCGCTCTTCAAGTTCATCCGCAATTTGCTGTTCAGAAAATCCGCTGAACTTGCTGAGCACTTGAAAGTAAACGCTTTTCACATTCGTTTTATATAGTTCGTCTTTCGCCGCATCCCAACTCCAAAGCACTTGAATCTTTGGCCCCGTGTCGGGATCGACTGTGGTGAGTTCAGCTATCTCCGTGATTCGCCTGATAGTGCCTTTCCGCAAGTCGTGAACGCGGTTTTGCATGACAATGAAATTCAAAGGCGTTAGCATAACCGTCGGAACGCTAATAGGCGGGTTCGTCAAGCGAATGAGAGTTTCGTGCGCTGAGTTAGCATGAACCGTACCCAACGAGCCGCGGTGCCCTACGTTCATCGCGCTGAACATGGTGTAGCCCTCCTCACCGCGAATCTCGCCGACGATGATGCGATCCGGGCGCATACGCAAAGCGTTTTTCAGCAGCGCATTCATCGTGATTTCGCCAGTCCCTTCAATTCCTGGCGGCCGCGTCTCGCAGCGAATCAAATGACTCAACGGCAGTGACAACTCCGCGGTGTCCTCAATCGTAATGACTCGTTCGGAATTAGGAATGAAAGAACATAAGACGTTGAGGCTTGTAGTTTTTCCGCTCGCGGTTCCCCCACTCACGAGAATGTTGGCGGGAAGCACACCGTTTCCATCGACTGCAAGCCACAAAAACGCTGCGACGTCGAGGTTGAGCGTCCCGAACTTAATCAAATCAATAACACTGAGTGGGTCGCGGCGAAACTTGCGGAGCGTAATTGTTGGTCCATCGATTGTCGCAGGCGGTAGACTCGCGTTTACGCGCGTCCCGTCCTTGAGGCGCGCGTCGAGAAGAGGCATTTGCGTGTCAACGCGCCGCCCGACGGTGCGCGCGAGTCGGTCGATTAAATCGTAAATGTCTTTCTCGTCGTAAAACACGATGTTTGTCTTCATCATGTCGTACTTTCGGTGGAAGACATACACCGGCTTTCCTTGCCCAATTACCATTATTTCTTCAAGCAAGTCGTCTTGCATCAATTGGTCGATGAGACTGTAGCCAATCATTTCGCGCACTACGGCGTTCGCGTAAAAATTCTTCATAGAAAAGGGCACTCGCAACTCGGGCGTGGAATCGATTATTTCGAGAATTCGTTTGAAATACTGTCTCCTCAATTCTTCTTGGGAAAAGTCGGATGGAAACTCAGTTGGCATCACGCGAATAGCTATTTCCATTAAGTCGGTAATCAGTTTTTTTTCTTCTCCCCTGTAGTGAGGCGTAGGTACTTCGTAAAGCAAAAGAGAGTCGCCAGCAACCTTCCAAACACGCACGTCGCCGTACTGCTCTACAAGCATTTTCTTCTGTGCTTCACTGACGACTTGAGCGACGCCGAGCGGCACAGCGACAGATGGTTGCACAAGGGTTTTTTCTTTTTCCTTCTCTCTTTCTACTCTTTTTTCCTTTTTTTCTTTTGACTCACGCAGCAGTTCTTCCAAGTAAGGCACGAAGATCTTCCTCACTCTCTTGCTTCAGTGTCGATGTCGATTACAGCCGTCTTGCAGGGAAGCGGAATCTTGATTACTCCGACGATTTTGCCTGCCGCGTTTTCCGGAACGCGCAGCGCAATCCACCAAGTCGCGCGCCCGCGTGCTTCGATGTGCGGCTCGAAGTAAGTCCAAGCGTAATTGCCCGCATAGTGTCCCTCTACTCGAATGCTTTCCTGAGGAATTTCAAT
>JAVYMB010000017.1:0-10940 GCA_038740145.1 Candidatus Norongarragalinales archaeon
GAGCGTCGTTCAAAAACGGTATTCTAGAGGTGCGCCTAGCGCTCGCGGAACCAGCAAAAGAAAAAAAAACGGTTGCTAAAGGCGACGAAGTCAAGGTAGAGTAAAGCGCCAAGCGAAAGCGTGAAAGGCGAGGCGAAGCTTAAAACTCGATTGCGCTTTGAATCGCCGGCAGCGACTCGAAAAAAACTCGAATTTACCAAGTATTAGTTTAACGCTTGAACGCTCGTAGCATTAGGCAAGCGGCGCGCTGACGTTAGTCTACGTTTTCGCTGACCGAAGTTTCAATCAACACGTTTAAAGTAGGCAAGGCAACAACGAAACAGATTGAAATAAACTTTTGAAGTCAATCTATTTTCATCGACAAGGAAACGAGTCCAGTGCCGCAAGGAATCGTTTGCCCGATGATGATGTTTTCCGTTATGCCGCGAAGCTTGTCTTCCTCGCCGAACACGCAAGCACGAACTAGGTGCTTTCCAGTTTCCTCGAAAGCCGCGCGCGCGAGAACGCTTTCCTTCTCGCCTGCCAAGCCGTGCCTCCCGATGCTTCGCACTTCGCCGTAGAAAGTCATCGCGTCAGCGACGAGTGAAATGTGGCGCAAGTCTACCGTCAAGTCTTGCGCGTCAAGAACCTTCTTGATTTCTTGAATGATTGCGTTGCGCGCAGCTTCTATTCCAAGAACTCGAGCGATTTCCATGATGTCGTTAGTTGTCGTTCGCGAAGCGTCTACCGCTGGAACCTTGAGGACTGCTTTGAGGTTCGTTCCCTCTGTAGCCAGGCTGTATTCAGTCGCGCCACCAACTTTTTTCTCGACTACGATGACGCGGTTAATGTTTTGAATTCCTTTGAGAATGATTTCACTCAAGCGAGTGGTCATGCGGCGAATGTTTTTCAGCGAATCGTCCTTGAACTTGATTTTAATTTCTGCACCATCTTGCGAGTAATCCGGCGCGACTTCGGCGATTTTTTGGAGCACGAATTTTTCAGGTATTTCCTTGTCGCGCAAGGCAGTTCGGTCTAGCGTAATAACGACTATTTTACGAATGAAATCTTCTTCGATTTTCGCTACCTTGTCTAAACTCACGCGTTCAATGCTTGCTGCAACTGCCTTCGCCTTCTCGAAATCGCGTGCAGCGTCGCCTTGAAGATAGATTTCCATCACCGGCTTTTTAGGCGTCTTTCGTGCGTCGACGATCTCAACTAGCCGTGTAAATCCAAGTTGCGCTAGGCTCGCCACGCCGGCGTAATGAAACGTGCGAAGCGTCATTTGAGTGCTTGGTTCACCTAAGCTTTGCGCTGCGACTACTCCTGCGGCCTCGCCGTAAGCGGCTGGCACTCCACCCATGCTTGGGTCTCTGCCGTCGTCTCCGAAGACGAATTCAATTAGTTGCCCGGTCGCGTCGCGCACGCTCAAATCCTTCGCGATGATGAAGTCTTGCATCGCGTTAATCAAGCGACGCTGCATGTAGCCTGTCTTGGCTGGATTCACGCCTTTGTCTACGACACTGTCACGACCTCCCGCAGCGTGGAAGAAATACTCTGTTGGAGTTAATCCGAAAGAATAACTGTTGCGCACGAAGCCTCTAGCTTCACCGCCTAAATCGCCGATTTTAAAGTGCGGGAGAATGCGTTGGTAATACCCGGCAGTCATGCGTTTTCCGCGGACGGCTTGCTGTCCGACGAGCGCAGCCATTTGCACGACGTTAATCGGCCTGCTTTTAACGCCTGCGCCAGCCATGAGCAACGCATTGTTGTGTTCCAACTCGACGTTGTTGAACGCTACTCGCGTTTTCTTGATGTTTTTGCGTACGACCTTCCAAGCATTATGACGAACAGCCTCCACTACGCTCATCACGTGCTCTTCCAGTGTTTCCTTCTGCGTTTTGCCTGGCTGGCGTTCAAGGCGCTTCGCGCGATATTTGCGAACCAACTCGCGCAACTCCTTGCGGCCAGCTTTGCACAACTCTGAAATCTCTTTTCTTCCTTCTGGCGAAACATTGTAGTCGTCGAGACTCAGCGATAGTCCAAAGCGCGTGACTACGCTCACGCTTAAACGTGACGCTGCGTCAATGTATTTACTCGTCTCGTCTGGCCCGTATTTCGTGAACAATTCTTTTACTAGTAATCCGTTTATTTTCGAGTCGAAGTGCCCGCTCAAGAGCTTGCCGCGGTGGATGCGCACGAAAGCGTTGCGCTCGCACTTTTCTTCACGGCACTTGTCACACTTCATGCAAGCCTTGTTTCGCGCTTCGAAATCAAAGTCGGTAGGCAAAAGCAAGGAAAACAACTCGCGTCCACTCAGCCCGCTGCGCTTAACTTCAAACTCTATTCCTGCAGCGTTAAGGAGTGCGCATGCGTCTTCGCGCGGGAAAACGAGTTCAGGCGAAAAAGTTAGCAAGAACAAGCCAGTGATTTGGTCCAAGTCAGGCGCGATGAGTGGAACCCCACTGCGCGGTGAAAGAATTTGCGAGCTGACGCTCATCAAAACGTCTGCCTCGCTTTGCGCCTCTTCGTTCTGCGGAACGTGAATGTTCATCTCGTCGCCGTCGAAATCGGCGTTGTAAGGCGTGCAAACCGCGACATTGAATCGAAACGTTTTGCCTGGAAGGACGCGCACGCGGTGGCATAACATGCTGACGCGGTGAAGCGAAGGCTGGCGGTTGAAGATTACAAGGTCGCCGTCCATCAACTGGCGCTCGACTACGTAGCCAGGCGATATCTCGCTAAGGACTTCCTCCAAGTTCGCGCTTGTGAGTTTTTTGCGCCTGCCGTCTTGGCGAATAACATAATTAATCTTGCCAGGGTTAGTGCGAACGAAGTTGCGAATATTTTCAACGTTCCACTCCGTAACGCTGACGGGAACGGTGAGTTCGCACGCTATTTCCTGGGGCACGCCGAGTTCGTTGATGCCAAGCACTGGGTCAGGCGAAATCACGGTGCGCGCGCTGAAGTTTACTCGCTTGCCGCTGAGATTGTAACGAAAGCGTCCTTCCTTGCCTTTCAAGCGCTGGAAAAGCGTTTTCAACTGTCTTCCAGAGCGGTGACGCGCTGGCGGAACGCCAGCGGTTTCGTTGTCGAAGAAAGTCGTAACGTGGTATTGCAACAATTCCCACAAATCTTCAATTATCAACTGGGGAGCGCCTGCGTCGACATTTTCTTCAAGGCGTTGGTTGATGCGCAGGATATCGACTAGCTTGTGCGTCAAGTCGTCTTCGCTTCGCTCGCCCGTCTCGAGTGTAATGCTTGGGCGAGTAGTGACTGGCGGAACGGGCAGCACAGTGAGAACCATCCACTCCGGTCGAATCGCGATTCCAAGCGCGCGCAAATCCTCGTCGGGAATTCGCTCGAGCCGCTCTCGCACTTCGCTCGGCAGGAGCTTGCGGTCTTCCTCGTAGTAACTCGTCGGCTTCACGAAAGAAATTTGTTTTTGGGGCTCGCCGCAATGCGGACACTCGCTAGAGCGAGCGATTTTTTCTAGGGAAGGCGAAGCCATTAGGCGGCCGCACTTGCGGCAGCAACTGCGAAGCAGGTTGTATATGGCGCGGGCGAAGCCGACGTGCACCACTGGCCGAACGAGTTCAATGTGCCCAAAGTGCCCGCTGCAGTCCTTCATGCGGCCCCCGCAGGTCTTGCATTTGAGTCCCGGATCGATTACGCCGAGCCTCTGGTCAGCCAGCCCGCCGTTAATCGGATAACCATCTTCATCGTAAGTGTCCGGCACGGTAATTTTAACCGCGCTCATCTTGCGAATCTGCTCGGGCGAAAACAACGAGAATTGAATCGAATCAATTACTTTCACTGCGCACCACGCTACACTCAAGCTCTTTCTTTCAACTTTATTTTCGGGAAAATTCCGATGCTCTTCATTTCATCAAGTAACAACTTGAAGGCGTAACTCACGATTACCTCGCTGATTTGAGTGCTTTCGCACAATGGGCAGTACCTGCGGTTTTTCAGTTTGTCGTAAACCGCCATCGCGCCGCAATTGTTGCAGACTAGTTCAACGGTTTTGTCGCTCGATTCAATCATCCGCTCTTTCAACAGCGAAGCCGCGCCAAAGCCGATGAAGCAGTCGCGCTCCATTTCGCCGAGCCGCAAGCCGCCTTCTCGCGCGCGTCCTTCAGTCGGCTGGTGTGTAAGCATTTGAACCGGCCCGCGAGATCGCGCATGCATCTTTAGCGATACAAGATGGTGCAAGCGCTGGTAATACACCACGCCAACGAAGATTTTCGCATGGATTCTTTTTCCGCTGCGTCCATCGTAAAGCACTTCTTCCCCGTGAGGATGAAAGCCCCGCTTGAAGAGTTCGCGCTCGAACTCTTCCCGCACGGCGCCGTGAAACGCGGTTCCGTCTTTCACGCTTGCGTCAACGGAAGCCGCCTTGCCTGCAAGCATTTCGAGGAGGTGTCCCGCAGTCATGCGTCCAGGAATCGCGTGTGGATTGATGATCAAGTCGGGCACGATTCCGTCGCGAGTGAAAGGCAAGTCGTCTTCGTCTGCGAGGAGGGCTACTACTCCTTTTTGCCCGAAGCGGCTTGCGAACTTGTCGCCGATCTCGGGAATTGCGGTGCGCCGCACGCGCACTTTAACGAGCTTGTTGCCACTCGTGTTTTCAGTTAACATTACCGCGTCGACGATTCCCGTCTCGTTTCCCCGAGTCATGAGACTAGCTTCACGGCGTTTTTCGGTTTGAATGTCGAGCGCGCTTATTTCCTTTAGGAAGCGCGGAGGCGACGATTTCGCTACCAGCACGCTGTTAGGCGGAGCAGGGGTTTCCGGATGCGCGATGCCGTCTTCGTCGAGGTGCGCGTAAGCATCTTGACCGAGAAAATCTTGAACGAATTCTTCGGGTACGCCGAACTTGTCTTTCTGCCCTCCTGGGTAACGCCGCTCCTCAGTACTGTAAGTTCTGAAGAAAGCACTGCGGCCAAGCGCGCGCTCTACAGCCGCCTTGTTCAGCACAACCGCGTCATTCATGTTGTAACCGTAATAACTGAGGACTGCGACGACGAAGTTTTCGCCGCTTGCCCTGAGCGCAGTGCGCTGCGCGTCGTAAACACGTGTTCGAACGAGTGGCGTTTGCGGGTAAAACAATAAGTGCGAGCGAGTGTCGCTGCGCAAATTGTAGTTAGTCGCGAAAAGCCCGAGGCTTTGCTTCGCGTGCTGCGCAGCCATAAGCACTCGCGGCGCCATGTTATACTCTGGAAAAGGAATTTGCGCGCTTGCTAGACCGAGGATTCCAACAGGGTCTATTTCTAAGTGCGTGTGTTCAGGCGAAAGCTCGCTTTCGTCGAGCGCGATGAAAGCGTTTTCCTCTTCTTCAGCATCTAGATACTCGATTACGCCGCGTTGCACTAAGTCGCCCCAACAAATTTTTTTTTCGGCGAGTTGCTTGGCTAGTTCTTCGGTAAAAGTGCTTTTGCCGCGCTTTACGACAATCAAGGGGCGACGCGCCCTGCCTTCGTCAGTATTCACGAAAACCTCGTTCGTGCGCGGGTAAAACGCCACATTCGTCAACGCGCTGAGTTCGCCAGCGCGGCGTTGCTCGCGAATTTCCGCCGCTAGTTTCTCGCCGTCCTCGGTAAAGCCGACGAGCCTGCCATTCAAATAAACGCTGGCTTTTTCGCTCATTTTATTCCATCCTCATCGAAACCCCTAGTTTTTTGAGCACAGCTTCAACGCGCTTTTCTTCTACGGCGGTTGTAACTTCACAGAACAAAGCCATGTTTTTTACCAAGCCGCAGTTCGGACCTTCTGGAGTTTCGTTAGGATCCAAGCGGCCCCAATGCGTGCCGTTCAAGTCGCGCGCCTTTAAATGAGAGTGTTTTTTCGCGAGGGGCGACGTGACGCGCTTTAAGAAAGCGCTTGCTGAAAGGTAGTTGTAGCGATCGATTGGCTGGCACACGCCCGTATGCCCGCCAACCCAGTTTCCAGTCGCCATAGAATACTTGATGCGGTCAGTGAACGCGTCTGGACGAACAATCGCAAAAAGAGACATCCTGCGTCCGCGGATGTTCGCGCGCTCCATCTGGTAAGCAACGTCCTTCACTAAGAACTGAAAAGCGTAGCGAAACAATTCTTCCATTAGCCGGCCAGCGATTTTCAAGCGCTTGTTCGCGTAATGATCCTTGTCTTCGGGCTTGCGCTTCTTGTAAGCAACTAGAATCACGCGTTCAGCCATTCTGCATAAGTAAAACGCTTTCGCGAGGCAATCTTTTTCTTCGGTGCCGATGTGTGGGAGAAGGTAACGATTAAGTAAGAGTTCGGCGCGTTTTACTTGGTACTCAAGCGGTTGCCCTGGAGCTGCGCGCTTGCCTATTATTTCAAGCGCGTCTCGCTTGTTCTTCGATGCGTCGCCTTCAAGATTCAGCAAAACGTCGTTTTGGACTTCTTTTGTCTGCGAGAAAGCCGCGAGAATTTTTTCGTTCTTGTCAAGCCCGAGTGCACGGAGAAGCAAGACGAGTTCCAGCGAGCGAGCGTAAGAAGGCAGCGTAACTGATATGCGGCCTTCCTTGTTTCGATCTACAGTGCAGCGGCCCCTAAAGCCCTCGCGAGTAGAAAAAACTTTTGCTTGAACGAGTTCTTTTTCCTTGTCGCGAGAGACGAAGACTCGGTTTGGCGCAAGATCTTCAAGAGTCATTAAACTCTTTTCGATCCCGTTTATTATGAAATACCCGCCGGGGTCTAGTGGATCTTCACCCATTTCAACGAGTTCACGCTCGCTTTTGCCATGCAAGTAGCACAACTTTGACTTCAGCATTACGGGGAGCTCTCCAATGTAAACCTCTTCTGTTTTTTTCTCGACGCCGCTGGTTACTTGAGTCATTTCGAGAAACAACGGCGCGCTGTAAGTCAAGTCGCGCATTCTCGCTTCCATTGGGTAAACAGGATTGCGCACGCCGTCCGCTTCGGTAACCATTGGGCGTTCGACGCGTACTTTACCTAGTTTAATGTAAACGCCTTCAATTTGCGGCTCGATTACTCCTTGCGCGTCAATAATTCGCTGGAGCGAATAGTCGACGAAATTGTCGAAAGACTCGATGTATTGCTTAGCCACGGGGTTGAAGCGCAAGTATTCTTCGGTCAAAGCGGCACTCACAGAATTCACAACAGTCACGCAAACCCCCTATCATTCTTTTTTGCCGAAACGAGTGCAGCGAATCGCCTTGGTTCGCGTTTAGAAAGGCTGACGAGGGAGTAACACGATTGCGCCGGCGTTCGGCGCTCCATCGCATTCAATTCACTCGACTACGAGGCGGTAATAATGCTCTTGCTTTCCCGTCACTAGACTGTCGCGCGTGAACTTAAGTACCGCGCCTGCCTGCGCGTTGAGCGCAACAACCGCTGGATCTTCAGACTTGATTTTAGGCAATTGCTCGATGGAAACGCCGTGCTTCGCTAAAAGCTCCGCTAACTCTTTTTCTTGCACGACTTCAACTCGCGGAACAAGAAAGTGGTTCAACGTCTCCAAAACAAACCGCCCGCAACGCAGCCTGCAACGCCCGCCGCTGTAATCACTCTGCCACTGAAAAAGTCGTGGATAGCCAAATACAGCCTAATAACCGCGGATTAGCTTCGCTCGCCTTTTTTTAACGAAACCAACCTCTTTATTTCCATTTAAAACCTTTTTAAACATTTCGTTTTGCGCGTTTTGTAAAAACTCCTAAAAAAACAATAAAGTAATCAAAAGGTAGACGCACTAAAAAGATCTTTTTAACGCTGAGTTGCTTAACGCAATATTATGCGTCACGCGCACTATGCTCTGCGCTTCGACGACGCCAAGCGTTTTCTCGAGCCTTGGCTTGAAATCGACGGAGTCAAAATGCATGCAACGCGCTTGGCGCCACCAATTGAAGAAGCGGCGAACAAAGCGCGTTTGCTTAAAGTCCAGCCGAACGAACGCGTGCTCGACGTTTGCACTGGTTTGGGATATAGCGCGATTGCTTGCGCGAAGCGCGGAGCTAAAGTAACAACTATCGAGGCCGACGAGGAAGTCTTGTGCCTCGCTAAAAAAAATCCGTTTTCCGCGGAATTATTCTCGAATCCCGAAATCAAAATCATAAACGGCGACGCGAATGAAGTAGTCAAAACCTTCAGCGACGCTTCGTTCGACTGCGTTTTGCATGACCCGCCGCGCTTCAGTTTCGCCGGCGAGCTTTACTCCATCGCTTTTTACCGTGAATTAGTCCGAGTCCTCAAACCAGAAGGAAGGCTGTTTCACTACACTGGAACGGCGAACGAACGCGCCGGAAAAAGCTTTTTGAAAGGCGTAAAGCGGCGCTTGAGCGACGCTGGTTTCGAGCGAATCGTTTGGCGCGAAGATGCGCTCGCGTTCACTGCGATAAAACCACGCGTCAAACACTATTAAGAATTAGTCTTCTGCTTCGCTGCTGATTTCTTCTTCACTTGGACGCGCCGCAATGATTCTCCTTATTTCGTCTTTCGAACGCGAGTGAAACTCCTCGATTGTTCGCACTCCAGCGTTGAACAATCGCCGTCCGCGCACGCGCCCTATCCCCCCCAAGTTGCAGAGTTCGAGCAGTTCTTCCTTGACGCCATACTTAATGCGTTTTGCGAGGACGCGGGCAGTCGCTTGCACCGTAGACGCATTCTTCATGAAAGCGAGTTCTTGAAGCGCGTAAGCGAGCCACTCGGCGTTGCGCACGCGCGCGTGCAAGACGCCTGGCGGAATCTCAAAATCATCGAGAATCTTGTCTTCCGTCTCCTCGTTAATCCAAGCGTTTAGGACTTTCGAGGTTTTGTATTTGTCGAGCGCGTCGACGTCGAATTCTCGCGCCTGCCAGTCAAAATCGTCGCTGAGGGCGTACAACTCGTTCCAAAGCATTTCCTCTTCCTTGCGCGACGCTGTAATCAAAGGCAATGCTTCAGTCGTCGAATTCAACGCCATCAAGTAAGCGAAAACGCTTTTCTTTTTCCTGCCCGCCGAGTCGATGAATTGCAGTAACGAGTAAGCGCTGAGTGGATCGATGTACAATTCCGCCGTCCTGCGCCCGACAGGCGTAGCCAAAAGAACTCCTTGTTTTTCGCGTACGAAATCCATTTCTTTGAGTTCAGCGACTACTTGGTCGACGTTGCCGAATAGTTCCGCCGCGTCTCCGTATTGAAACGCGTAAAACGAGTCACCGAAAAACTCTTTCAATTCTTTCGCGCTGCGGCAGTATTCTTGAGCGATGAGCGCGAGCACGTGACTGCGCAACACTGGTTCACTCGCGAGTTTAGAGTAAACGTTTTCCAAGGCGCCGAACACGTATTTCTCAGTCACCACGCGTTTTTCGCTGGGACGACAAAGCAAGATTCCAATCCCGCGGTTATCAAAGCGTGGACGACCAGCCCGGCCCGTCATCTGTGCTACTTCCAACGCGGGCAGGAATTCGCTGAAAGCGCCGTTATAGCGCTTCAAGTCGCGCACTATCACCCAACTCGCTGGATAGTCGACGCCCATCGCAAGCGTCGTGGTGCAAACGATTGCTTTCAAGCAACGCTTTCGCTTGAACCCATCTTCGATTAAAGCGCGCTGACGGCTTTCAATTCCCGCGTGGTGGAAACTCACGCCGCCGCGCAAGCACGAAGCCAACAATTTGCATTGCCGCGTTGGCGGACTCAATACGTTTAAAACACGCTCCGCTAATTTCGCGCACTCGGCGGCTTCTTCTAAACTTAATTTTTTCTTGACGGTTTCCGCGAGTTCGAGCGCGATTGCCTCAGCGTTTTTGCGGGTTGAAGCGAAAACCAGTGCTTGTCCTTTGCCTTTGTTTTCAGCTACCGCTAGAGCCACTAAGTCGTGAACCGCGCGGTCGTCGCCAGCAGCAAGCGTGATCGCGTCGTTTTCAAAAAAAATTTTTTTGTGGTCGCAAACTCCTAAGACGAGGGGCGTCGGCCTCCAAGTGCTTTGAAAGAGTTCGGCGCCGAGCCACGAAGCGACTTCTTCGGCGTTTGGAAGGGTTCCAGACAAGCAAAGCAGCTGTGCGCCAGTGCGCTTTAACTTCGTCAAAACGATTTCAAGAGTCGCGCCGCGCTCCTCGTCGTTCAACAAGTGCACCTCGTCTGCGACGACGAGCCCCACCTGCTCCAACCACCTGGCTTTGTGTCGCAAGAGCGAGTCGAGTTTCTCGCTCGTCACGATTACGACGTCGTACTGCGCGAGTTCGTCGCTGCTGGAATCGTAGTCGCCGGTGCTGACGCCTACGCTGACTCCGAATGGCGCAAGCGCTTTCTCGAATTCCGCGTGCTTCTCCGAAGCGAGCGCGCGCAACGGCACGATGTACAACGCTTTGCTTTTCGTTTCCGCGTTGTTCTTCACGATTTTCAAGAGCGCTAGCAACGTCTTCCCGCTCGCAGTTGCTGCGCTCACTACGAGCCGCGGCTCGCCGAGCAACGGAAGCGCTCGCTCCTGCATGGGATTCAATGCGTCGTAGCCGAGTTTGAGGAGGACATCGCTCAACGAAAGCGAACCAGCGAAAACTTCTTTGCGATTTGGTTGACTAGATTTCAGCGTCATAACGCTATTCTTTCAAAACCAGCGTTAAAAAACGATGGAGGCCTTGCTTCCAGTGAAAAAAACGCGCTCGCAGAAAGCGAAAACCCGACGACTTCCGCTTCATCCTCGAATCCCTGCGCAAGACTTGCAGCCGGAAGGCGCGCTGCAAGAGCGGCTAGTTGAGCGCATGGCGGTCGCTTACTGGCGCGCGCAGCGCGCGCTCAAAACCGAAAAGCAATACGCATTGGGCGTTCCCTCTGACGCCGACTTGAGCTACTTGTGGCGGGATGCGCCGAAGGAAAGCGAAAACCCGACGCTGCCGGCATAGGATAAGGTTGACTTGCTTGCGCGTTACGAAGGCATGCTTGAACGCGCATTCTATCTTGCTATGGACGCCTTTATGAAGCTGAAATTTGGTTCGTTCGGCAAAAAACAGTTTCGGTAG
>JAVYMB010000018.1:0-10021 GCA_038740145.1 Candidatus Norongarragalinales archaeon
GGAGTCGCTGAAACAAGCGACGATGTCACGATTCCGGCGGCGTTTTTCGTGAACAACTTGCAGGCAAGCCAACACTTGGAGTTGGCGGGTTTGCCGGTGACTCAAGCTACTGAAACTAACGCGCAAGGACAGAAAATCGAAACGCCGAGTTCATTGTGGGGCGAAGACGGCGGAAAACTCGTTGTTTACAGCCAGCAAGTAGGCGTGACGAGAGTGCAGTACGCGGTTGAAAACAACGCTAGCGTGCTTCCGTTGCTCGTCAAAGTGAAGGCCGCGAGCGGCGAGGAAGCAACGCCAGGCGAAACAAAGCTTAACCCTAAAACGAACGAAGGCGACGAAGCCTTGAAATGCAGTGACGACAAGTGTTGTAACGCGGAAGAATACGCGAGCGCCAAGAAAAACGTGGCGGAAGAAGCGAAAAGCGTTTTCGGCAAAATTCTTGCAGACATTGAAACGGTTTACGAAGGCAACATCGTCGACGGAAACGTGGAAGTATTCAAGAAAGCGTTGAACGACGCGATCTCGGATTACCTCGGCAAGCAAGCGGCTTACTTGGTGTGCAAGCAATTCGGAGTAGACCCCCTCGCTAAACTCAAGGAAAAATGCGCGCAGAAACTCGCTGAACCGAATTACCTTGGAAGCGAGTTCGGCGACGACTTGCAAACCGCTGGCTTCGGCGAGATTTACGGCGACGCGTTCCTTGAAACCGCTTGCGACTCAAGCATTCTCAACTACGCTTTTGGTTTCGGGGAAGCAATGGCGCCTGGAGGCACTTTTACTGATGTCCTAGGAAACCGCCTCGCTGCAGCGGTTTCCCCGCGGTCTGGAACTTACTACAAAAAGAGTTACGTTACGCCCGTAGACATTCAACTGCTCGTCGTCCTCAAACGCAAGCAAGACGGCAAGCAAAAAGCAGGCGTGGAGTTGTACACTGTGCGGCCGAAAGACATTAACTCGCCGGACGGCGTAGCCGCGAGCGGCGACTGGATTGACTTGGAAGGACCAACGCTTTGGAAGGGATTGCGCAAGATCCAGTGCCTCGTCGGTTGTTCTACAGAAAAAGTTGACGTGCTTACTGGTTGCCTCGCGCCGTTCTTCGGAGGAGTTCCTGAAGCAGAAAAACCAGTTCCGTTCAGGTGCAAGCTCGCGCAAGGCGAGTCAGTGCAACCAAAGTACGATTACTGCGTTGACGCCGCGCCTTCGGCGCCAGCTCAAGCTTCACCGAGCCCGAGTCCTTCGCCTTCTTCCTCCGCGCCAGCAGGCGGAGAACCCACGCCCGGACAACAACAGCAAGCAACGCCAGTACAGCTTGATGGTTGGAAGGGTTGGGAGAACGCTGTAGACTGCTGGAATTACGGCGAGTACGGCGGCGTAAAGTGTTTTGATTCTCTAAAGCTTTTAGGCGGTGGTTCGAATGCAAACAAAATATTGCCAGGCAACTTGCCTTCCGGCTTGTCTTGGAGTTCCTTGCAACCAGGACAACTAACGCTTCACGCTTTGAAAATGCTTTTCGCTTTACAAGACGCGAACTCACTTTTTGTAAAGCAAACGCAATACACTTCATTCAAAGCGAGCCAGGACAACGCCGCGAAGCCGTTGTGCTTTAAAACATGGTTGTTTGACGCGAGCGCAACTGGCGTGGCGAAAAAGTTTTTCGATCCAGCGCAACGCGCGAGCGCACCTCAAAGCGCGAGACAATACTGGGTTTGTACACCTCTCTACTTGCTTGCGAGGGACGCGAATTGCGTGCCTCTCGACGACGTTTACCTTCAGTCACCAGTGTGGGTGCCTACGCAGTGCAAGAGCGATTCGACAAGCGAGCAAGCGCGCTGCAAGAGCTTCACGGTTAGCGACGCGACGCAGTACAAGTGTGCGGTAAGCGGTGCGCAAGCACCACCGACTACGCTGGCTTAGTCGCCTGCGTCAGCTCAGCAAACTTCTTCAGCGGCGGAATTAGCGTGGGGCGATTCTTGCGCTGCAAACAAAAACAATTGCAGTTCTGGTTTGAACTGCATTCAAACGTCGCGGCTGTGGAATACGTGGCGTTGCCTTAAACAAAACCTTGCTTTGCAAGACGAGTACAAGGAAAGCGTTGAGTGCGCACAAACTTGCGCTTATAGTCCGGCTGCTTGCTTAACTTCACTTGAAGACGCCTCCAAAAAAGTTTGCAGGTGCCAGTTTCGAGTTGGAGAGTATTGCTTTTACGGTGACGACTGCGCGCCCCTGATTTTCAACCAACTCCTCAACCAATGCAAACCACTGGCGTTGCTTGCGCCGCGTCGCTCGTTGAAGCAAACAAAAACTTTGCGTTTGGAAAGAATCCGTTCCTCCTACTGGCGTTTGCACTACTAACGAGCAGTGCATAGGCTACGCAAGCGGTTACACAGCGTGCAAGCAGCTTGGAACCGCGTTCAAATGCCAGTCGGCTTGATTCAGTTGCTGGCAGTCGCCGCCCTCGAGCAGCGCTGGCGGCCGCACGGTCAGTAAAACTTCGGCGAAAGCGAATTCACGTCTAGCACGCACGCGCGACCGTCGCGCAGGGGCGCGAGCTTGATTACGCGGCAGCCGAGAACATTCGCTTCGCCTTCGCGCTCGTGAACGTGCGCGCAAACGCATGCTTTCGGCCGCCGTTCCTCGATTATTTTGCGGACTGCCTTGCTGCCGACTGGCTTAAGGTCGAACGTCTTGTCGAGCTCGAACGGCAACCCGAAAGGCGGCGAGTGCGTCACTAAAACCGAGTTTTTCGTCACGAGCTTGCTCAAGTCAGCGTAAATCTGGGCTTCAGAATATGTTATCGCCGTGCGAAACGGCGTTGGCGCGCTTCCCCCGTAACCGACGAATTCGATTCCCTTCCAAACGATTTTCTTGTTGTGCAGGCTAACTCCTTGTTTTTCGAAAAACAACTTGACTTGCATTGAATCCGTGTTTCCGTGAACTGCGAGGCACTCCGCTTCGCTTGCCTTGACGCTTTCCAAGACGCGGTTCGCGTAATCGATTGGTCCAAACTGCGTGACGTCGCCCGCGACGAGAACGAGCGCCGGCTTTTCTTTCTCGATTAGTCGTTTGAGTAATTCTAAGGCGCCTTCTTCACCGTGAAAATCCGCCACACACAAGACCTTGACAAGATTCAAGGTTTTAAACCCTCTTTCGAACGGCGTTTATTCAGCGTTGCTTAAACTTATTGAAGCCGCTGCCGCCTTGTTTTCGCGCACGCCGCGCCCCGCGTTCCTTCAACCACTCGCGGCGACGCTCAGCTTGCCGGCGTTGTTCGCGAGCGTGGAATTCTTTTTTCTTTTCTTCACTGGGTTCTGGCGCTTCGCGAATCTGCTTCAATCTGGCTTCCAGCGATGCTTTGAGTTTCGGGGCTATGTAGTTGCCTGTAAACCAGTCGGCTTTAGCCGCAATGCATAGTTTCGTGGCGAGGGCGCGAGCGATTTTCCCGCGTTGGTGTGGTGGAGCGGCGTTGATGAGCGGCGACTGGAAAATGAGTCCGTGTTTCGGCGGCGCCACGCCGGTGCGCAAGTGTTTGAATAGCGCCTTCTCGGCGCCAATGACTTGAATCGTGCTCGCGCTCATTCGCGCGAGTTTCTCGAGTCCGCCAGCCAACGAAATCAAGCGCGCGGCGAGCAGTGGCTCGACGAGCGCTGACAAGTTGCGAGCTTTTTCGCGAGCGCTCGCTTCAACGAATTCCTGCAGGATTTTGCGTTCCTCGAATACAGCGGCGGTCAGTGATGCAAGTGTACGCACGGCGTCGCGTTCCACAGCGTCGAATTCCACACCGTAACTCTCCTTTGCTTTCTCGATTAATTCTTTGGCTTTTGGTTCGCCCACGATTTCCGCGAGCTTCGCTTCGTGTGCGGCGAATTCTTCCTTGGAACCGCACAACGCGTAGACGCGTGCAGTATTCTCGTCGTTCTTAAGCGAATACTCTGGAAAGTTCGCGCCAACCCATTCCGCGAGTCGCTGCGACAACAACGATTTGATTCCGTCCAAATCATCTAGCGCGCGCGTTGCCTGAATGAGGGACGCGTCTTTCTTTGAAAAAGCTTCGCTAACGCCGCGGCGGGCTTTGTCTAACAGTTTTTTTCTAACGTCTTTCATAAGCCATCAACCTCGAAAACCAGCAACGAGAAATTGTTTTAAATCGCTTGTTTAATAAAACGTGGTTTGTTATTATAAACGGTCGAAAAATAAAATGCCTGCTGACTCCCTTGAAAAAATAATTAACTTGTGCTTGCGGCGCGCCATTCTCTTCCCCAGCGCCGAGCCTTACGCCGCGCTTACCGCTGCTTTCGGCGGCTTCGCGGGCTTCTTCGATTACGGGCACTATGGCGCACTCCTAAAGCGCCGCGTGGAAAGCGAATGGTTTGATAGGTTCGTGCGCCAACGCGAAGACGTCGTCGTCCTCGAAGGCGCGATAGTCACGCCGCGCGCAGTGCTCGAGGCAAGCGGGCACTTAGCAAGTTTCAACGACCCCCTCGTCGAATGCGTGAAGTGCCGCAGCAAATACCGTGCAGACCACCTCATTGAAAAAGAACTCAAGCGCTCGGTCGACGGTATTTCGCTCGAGCGCCTCGCGGAAATGCTCGTAGCAGAAAAAATCGTTTGCCCGAAATGCAGTGGAGCGCTGGGTGAAGTCAAGACGTTCAACCTAATGTTTCCAACGACAGTCGGCGCGGCGCCCGACTGCGCAAGCGGTGAAGCAAGCAAGGCGGCGAACGCGACCGCGTTCCTGCGCCCTGAAACCGCGCAATCAATTTTCGTTGATTTTCCGCGCTTGGCTTTAGCGTGCAGGAAACAACTGCCGTTTGGAATCGCGCAGTCGGGACGAGTTTTCCGCAACGAAATCGCGCCTCGCAACTTCGTTTTCCGCTCGCGTGAGTTTTCGCTCTTCGAAATCGAGTTTTTCGTGCATCCGTGGAAGCTTGAGGAATGCGAAATTCCAGATCGGCTTGCGAGCATTGAAATCGCTTTTCTTGATGTTAAAACTCAGCACGCGGCGCGAGAAAAAACGATGGCGCAGCCTTCCAAAGCGACTTTCGGCAAGCTCGCTTACGAAAAAATTATTTCGAATAAGTGGGTTGCTTACTGGCTCGCAGAGTTCGTGGATTGGTTTGCCTCGCTCGGCATTCCGACGACGCGTTTGCGGTTGCGCCAGCATTTGAGTGACGAGTTGTCGCATTACTCGCGCGAAACTTGGGATGTTGAATATGATTATCCGGGCTTGGGTTGGAAGGAACTCATGGGCGTAGCCGACAGGGGCGACTACGACTTAAAAGCGCACAGCAAAAAAAGCGGGAAAGAATTCGCGGTTTTCGATGAAGCAGCAAAGCAAAAAATAATTCCTTTCGTAGTCGAACCATCGCTCGGCACGGACAGACTCGTGTTTACCTTGTTGTGCGAAGCGTTTAAAGAAAAAATCGAGAAAGGCGAAACCAAGACGATTCTTTCGCTGAACCCGCGAATCGCGCCAGTTCAAGCATGCGTTTTTCCTTTGATGAAGAAAGACGGACTCGCTGAAAAGGCGCGCGGCGTTTTCGATTCGTTGAAAAAAGAGGGTTTCGCCGTCGAGTACGACGAAAGCGGGAGCATCGGAAAGCGTTACGCGCGCGCCGACGAAATCGGCACGCCGTTTTGCATCACGATCGATTACGACTCCTTGGAAAAAAACGATTGCACGATTCGCGAGCGCGACTCGGCGGCGCAAGAACGCGTCAAGTTAAAGGACTTGCCGCGCAAGCTTCGCGCGAAACTCGAAGGCGGCGAATAAAAACCCTTCCGTGGTTGTTACCGCCTAATAGTTTTATAAAGGAGTTTACAACACTATTTTTCGCGTTCGTTTTTCGTGGTTGAAGGCGTATTGAAGGTGGGTGAATACTCAGCGCTTTTGGCAGGCGGTTTAGTGTTGGGCTTGCTTTTCGACGCTTACGCTTACTACCGCTTCAAGTACGCCGAGCGCGCGCTCGACGTCGCTGAAGGCAGAGCTAGGGGAGAGCGTTGGCGCGAGGAAACCGAGGTTGGACAAAAAACTTTGGTTGAGTCAATCGACGCAACCGAGCAAGCAAGCGGCGAAAGCGGCGGTCGCAAGACTCTCGCGCAACGCCTTGCTGAAATCGACGCGGCACGACAAGCGCGCAAGGCTAGCAAGACGCGCGCGTTTTCAAGCGAAGACGCGGCAGTGGTTTTCGAGCCAAGCGGCTGCAGCGAAGTCGGCGAAAGCGGCGGCAACGACGATAGTTTGAGTGACTCAATCGCCGCGTTGCGCGAGTCCATAGCGCGCCTTGACGCGGCGGCGAGAAAGCGTTGTTGGCGCGCAGCCTCAGCCGGCGGAGTCGCGCCGCTCGGCGATGCTTTTGAAGGCGCTTCATTCAGTGAAAACGAAAACTAAAAGGGGGCATTGAAGTGAATTACTGGTGGGTCATTGCTTTGCTGGCGTTGCTGCTTTCAGACGACTTGCGTTACGGAATAACCGCCTTCCTAAACGGACTCGACACGTGGATTTTGTTTGTGTTGTTCATCCTCGCGCTCGCTTGGTGGAACAAGTCAAATTAAAGCACGGTAAAGCGGCTTTTTTTTGAAGCGCGGTTGACAGGCGAATTATTGTGACTTGGAGTGAAGCGTTAATCGTTTTGCTTCTCGCCGCATTCTTCTTCACTGACTTGCGTTACGAAGTGCAGTCGCTCTTCCTTCCCTTGCTTTACGACTCTTGGTTTCTCGCCATCGCGATTCTTGCAGCCCTTACATTCGCGAGCATGGAATTCCCACGGTAAAGCTGATTAGCACGTTTGCCGAAGGCGACAGCCAACGATTTCCTTTTTAAGTTCAGAGCGATAATTACGCTTCCTTTTTTTTCGTGAAGGTGAAAAAGCATTGATTCTCAGCAAACGCGAAATCGCCGCGTTAATCGAAAAACAAAAACTCGTTAGCGGCGCGCTTGACTTGAAACACCAACTACAGCCCGCGAGCATTGACTTGACTGTGGAAAAAGTTTTTTCACTCGCGGAAGACGGCTCGCTTGACTTCGACAACAGCGAGCGAGTGATTCCAAAAACAACAGAACTTCCTTTCGACGACAGTGGGTGGGTTACGCTCGCGCCAGGCACTTACAAGATTCGCTTCAACGAAGCAGTCAAACTACCGGCGGACATCGCGGCGCTAACTACTTCCCGCTCTTCACTCGCGAGGTGCGGTTGCCTCGTGCACGTTGGGTGGTGGGACCCTGGTTACGAGGGACGCGGGGAAGCTTGCCTCGTAGTCGGAGGCAAAGGATTGCGCTTGCGGCGTGGCGCGAAAGTCGCGCAAATGATTTTCATTCGAATGAGCGAGGAAGCGAGCGAGCTTTACGCTGGAATTCACCAGAAAGAAAATTTGAAGAAGCAGTAAAGCGCCGCAGTAAAAAATTTTTTAGCGCAACGCCTTTAAAACCTTGACGCCGTAACGCGCTCGCGGCAAACGCTTAAATACGCGTTCCGCGGAATTACTGAAAACTTTTAGCGTTTACGTTTGTTTTTACGCTTTCCAGAGGTGGGCAATAATGGAAAACCGAATGGTTGAAAAAGCGCTTTACTTCGACGACGTCATGCTAGTGCCGCGCGAGTCGCGCATCGTGCCTCGCAACGCCGTGGTGCGCACGCGCATCGCAAAAAAAATTGAGCTCGGAATCCCCCTCCTCAGCGCGGCGATGGACTCCGTAACCGAAAGCGCGATGGCGATTGCTCTCGCGCAAGAAGGCGGACTCGGCGTAATCCACCGAAACCTCACCGTGGAAGAACAAGCGCGGGAAGTAGAGCGAGTCAAGAAAGCTGAAGCTTACATCATCACAGAGCCCGTGACTGTTTCTCCACGCGACGCCGTAAGCAAGGCAATTGAACTAGCCCGCGAGCAAGGAGTAGCTGGTTTTCCAGTCGTCGACGGAGGCAAACTCGTTGGAGTGCTTACGAAACGCGATTGGCGGTTGTGCCGCGACGCGAACGCGCCCGTCGCAAAACTAATGACTAAGCGCGTCGTAACCGCTCCCGCTAGCGTGAGCGTAGACGAGGCTAAGCGCTTGATGCATGAACACCGCATTGAAAAACTCCCGCTTGTAGACCACGAAGGGCGACTAGTCGGGCTCATTACTTTCCGCGACATCGAGAAGATGCAGCGCCACGCTGAAGCATGCAAAGACGAGGAAGGACGCTTGCGAGTCGCCGCCGCTGTTGGCGTGCGCGACCTTGCGCGAGTGCGCGCGCTCGAAAAAGCCGGCGTGGACGTTATAGTAATCGACAGCGCTCACGGACACTCGCGCAACGTGCTAGACTCTATTCGCGAAATAAAAAAAGAATTTGGCGCAGCACTGCCGGTTGTCGCAGGCAACGTGGTAACTCGCGAAGCGACTGCCGCGTTGATTTCAGCTGGCGCGGACTGCGTGAAAATAGGAATAGGTCCCGGCAGCATTTGCACTACCAGCATAGTAACAGGCGTTGGTTTCCCGCAATTCAGCGCAGTATTGCAGTGCGCCGCCGAAGCGGACAAGTACAAGACTCCAGTAATCGCAGACGGAGGCATTCGTTACAGTGGAGATTTAGCGAAAGCGCTCGCGGCTGGAGCGGCAGCGGCGATGATTGGCTCGCTTTTTGCAGGAACCGACGAAGCGCCGACTCGCGAAGTATTCGTTGCCGGACGAAAGTACAAGGCGTACCGCGGAATGGGCAGCGTTGGCGCGATGCTGAAAGTCAAGGGCGCGCGAGGCGCGCGAGCGCGTTACCACCAAGAAGACGTTTTCGAGCGTGAGAAGTTGGTTCCTGAAGGCGTGGAAGCAATGGTTCCGTACCGCGGTTCGGTTCGCGAAGTAGTTTACCAACTCGTAGGGGGGTTGAAGTCGTCTATGGGTTACTGCGGCTGCTCGAATCTCGAAGAATTCCGCAAGCGCACTCGCTTCGTGGAAATCAGCGGCGCGGGGTTAGCGGCGGCGCACCCGCACGATGTTCTCGTCACCGACGAAGCGCCGAACTATCCCCTCAAGTAAAACGTACAACGCGTTATAAGTATTGCGCGAGCGAAAACTGTTTTTTTGATTCGTCTTCAAACATTTCGCTGATTTCCTTCTCGAGCAACATCAAGCGTTGCTTGAGGTAAAGCGGGAGATTGTATTTCTCAGCGAGTTCCATGCTGAGCGCGAGATACTTTTCAATGCTTCCTTTGCTAATCGTGAGCAGTAGTTTTTCCCCGCAATTTGGCCGCGTGCATTTACCGCTGAGCGGTGGACGACGGTATTTCGCGTTGCACTTGACGCAGCGAAAGCGTTGGCGCGAAAATTTTCTTAAGTTCCCGTAAAGGTCGGGGAAAAAATGGTTGAGCACGAGTCGCTCGCAAGCGTTAGCAGCGTCGACGGCGCGAATCTTCGTCATTAACGCGAGTTCGTCGTCGACTTTTTGGCGCATGTTTTTGAATTGAACGTAACGCGTGCGAATGGGCCCCTCGATTTCAGCGTCGTGCGTGAAACCAATTCCTTCGTATTGTGCTTCACTGCCTAAACGGTTTTCGATCAAGTCAATGTCTTTCGCTACTTCGCTTGGACTCGCAAAGCGTTGCGTCGCCTCGAAAAACGACAATGGGTATGAACTGCACGCTTCAAGACGGTGAACCTCGTTATCCACCTCGCGCGGTTCGAGAATAGTGGTAAGCACGCGGCACGCGTCCATTTGTCCTCCTCGCGTGGCAGGCAAATAGTGACGCGAAAAATTGAGTGTCGCGTCAAGGAAAAGCATTATGCTGAGTTCGTCTCCATCGCAATTACGGCGGCAAGCGCAATGCAGGTAGGGGTGCGCTTGCAAGCCCATCACGTCGTTGAACCCGATAATGCGCACGACGATTCCCGCACTCGTGTGAGGCGCGAGGCAAATTCCAAGCGTGCCTATTAAGTCATCGCGTTTTTTAGCTTCGTAAAAAGGCGGCAAGCCGTAAAAATAGACGAGTTCATCGTCAATAAAATTCGCGATTCGCAGCAAGTAGTCGCCAGCGTTTTTCGACAAGATTACGT
>JAVYMB010000018.1:10031-10712 GCA_038740145.1 Candidatus Norongarragalinales archaeon
GGCAGGATTTCAACGAGTTGGTCGCCGCGTTCAAGCGCGTTGCCTTGCCAGTCTTTTTCGTAGCCAAGCGCGCGCGCTTGCTCTACACTCAAGCCTATTTCACTCGGCTTAAAGTGAGTTAGCGGTATTTCGGTGGCGTCGAAGCGAATGGTTCCGTCGCGGAAAACGCTGAGTTCGTGCTTGCTGCGCAAAATTCCTTTTTCGAGTGGTTCCGCTGTTTTGTCGAGTGAAATCAAACCGATTACGCCTTTCACTTGGTGTGGCTTCCACTGCACGCGGCGCTGCGCGTCCTCGAATTCCTTTACGATGTTGACTCCGCGTTTTTCAAACGCTTCAAGCCGCCCGCCGCACGCGCAACGTTGGTCTTTAAACTCTTTGCTTTCAAGCGCGAACGTTTTCCCACACGTCGTGCACGCGCGCGCCTCGAGTGCCGTGCCGCCGCACTCGCACCGTGCGCCGCGAACGCGTTTCCCGCACTCTGCGCAAACGTGCACCGCTGTTTCTATTTCAATAAATGCTTTTCCGTCTCGCTTGAGGTCGCTTACTGCGCGCACAATGTCGCGGCTTTTGCCGCCGTACTGCGCGATGGGGTAAAGAACGTGCACCGGCGGCTTCATGACGCGCTGCCGACTCTTCTCTGGACGCCCCATGCTTACGCCAACGTAAAGCGGCGCCTTTGCA
>JAVYMB010000019.1:0-10589 GCA_038740145.1 Candidatus Norongarragalinales archaeon
AATCTTCGCTTTCAATCCTTTTGCGAATCCACCGATTTCCCCATTGGATTTAACCACGCGGTGGCACGGCACTCGCGGCATTCCAGGCGAAGCCCGCAACGCATTGCCGACCGCGCGCGCTGCGCGCGGCGCGCCGACTGCGCGCGCGAGCTCGGCGTAAGTTGTGACTCGCCCGCAGGGCACTCTGTGGCACGCGCGCCAGACTTCGCGCTGGAATTTTGTAGTTTTTTTAGAGTCGGGAAACATTTAATTATTCATGCGTAAAAAAATTTTTATGGTTTTACTTGAGCTTTTCGTTGGCTTGTTTCATATGGATTATCCTAGGCGTGACGTAAAATGATTCGCATGGATTTAGATGCATATATGCGTTGGCGCGATTTGGTTTTAAAGTCTCAGCATGAGCCGCTTCTAACAACACGCGCTAAACGCGACTCTTTACCACTCGCCCGTTCAGCATACCCTCTTTTAGACTTCTTTGACGTGCACCTTTCAGTGACGCCTACCTACACTCAACTGCTTGCAAAAATAGCGCTTCAGCGCGGTATTTCCAAAGAGCAGTTGATTGCTCCTGTTAGAGTGCTGGTACACTTGAGTAGACCAGACGCGTTAAATAGGGTTTTAGAGCCGCAGTTTCCAGGTTATTTAGTTACCGCCGTAAATGAAGATGCTTTTCGCCGCGTAGTCGCACTACTTGAAAAAAGCGAACCATTGACTTTAACGCAAATTTGTGACGAGATATTAACAGCAAGTCGTTTAAGCCAGTCCAGTAAATCCAGGATGCTTTACGGAGCACTAAAAGTTCTAGAGAATTTAAAAAGAGTTTACCCCATCTACAAAGATCCTTTGTCTAAACAGGTCTACTGGACTGCCTCTGCGCAAGAGGACGTTACGCCCTTACTTCGTTGGTTAAAAAGCACTCTTCCGTATAAAACGCTGCTGGTTTTATCAAGGCAACCCACTCGATTTTGCTGGGCTGTGTACTGTCCTAGACGTTCCTTCAACCTCATTAGACCGCGTGTTGCATTTCTTGACTAGAAACGAGCTAGTGTACGCCGAAGCTAAGCATATGGCTCGATTCCCAACTTATCGCGTGCCTCCGAAGACCGTCGAGTGGGTTAATGCCGTTGAAAACGGCGTCCTTCAAACTCCTTTTAAAGAGCGTTTTCTTAGAGTGTGTGCAGCTTTGCAGTCGAGTGAAGGATTGCGTCCGCGTGAAGAACGTTGGCTGAAAAGAATTTTGACTGCTCTCCGCATTCTCGAACTCAAAGAAAGTGGCTTGGGCGCTAGGAAAATCGCTAAGCACAGGTATCGTTTTAGAACGGCGGCAAACGTGGTAAACTACGGGGTTTTGCCGTGGAAAAATACAGCTATTAAAACTTTGGCGCGGTTACTCTTTTTTCTGCCTGAAAAAGAACGCGTAAGGTTGGTTAGGCGCTTGCCTAGCGACTTGGGTGAAGAAAAGTTTAATCGCCTACTTTCGTTTTTGTCTAAAGAACGCCGCGAGAAACTAGGACTGCTTGAAAATTAATTCAACTCGAGAAAAGCCGTTGGAGGAGCCTCGAACGCCGCAAGAGAAACAACTCTTTTATCGGCGCATATTAGCCGCTTTTTTATTTTCCACTAGCAACTGATTTTAATGCTTTTATGCTTGAAATAATTCAAAGTTGGTGTTTTTGGTCATTTACTTGGATTCGCTTAAAATGCATGCCCGCTTGCGCGGCAAGCTTGAACTCAAGTCGCGCGTGAACGTAGAAACAATGCGCGACTTGGCGCTCGCTTACACTCCAGGCGTCGCCGAGCCGTGTCGAGTAATTGCAAAGCAACCTGAAAAAGTTTTTGATTTGACGAACAAGTGGAACAGCGTCGCTGTGGTGAGCGACGGTTCGCGCGTTCTCGGACTAGGCGACATTGGACCCGAGGCAGCGCTGCCAGTAATGGAAGGCAAAGCAGTGCTTTTCAAGGAATTCGCTGGAGTAGACGCGTTTCCAATCTGCATTAAAGCCGAGACGACGGAGGAAATAGTCGCTGTAGTCAAGGCAATTGCCCCTTCCTTCGGCGGAATCAACCTTGAAGACATTGCTTCGCCGAAGTGCTTCGAGGTTGAAGCGAAGTTGAGTTGCGAGCTAGACCTTCCTGTTTTTCACGACGACCAGCACGGAACCGCCGTCGTAGCGCTCGCCGCGTTGCTCAACGCGTTGAAACTCGCGCGCAAGAACCTCGCGACTGCAAAAATCGTGGTAAACGGAGTAGGCGCTGCCGGCACGGCGATAATCAAACTATTGGTCAAAAGCGGGGCGGAAAACATTATTGCCGTAGACAAAAACGGTGTTTTGTGGACTGGAAAAAAAGGAATGCCGCCGCACCACCAAGAAATCGCTCGCTTAACGAACAAAAAGAAAGTTAAGGGAGCGCTAGGCGACGTCGTTCGCAGCGCAGACGTTTTCATTGGAGTCAGTGCGCCGCGCGTTTTAACGCCTTCGATGGTTCGCTTGATGAACGAGCGCGCCATCGTTTTCGCTCTCGCGAATCCAGTTCCAGAAATCGAGCCGCGTCTCGCCAAGCAAGCAGGTGCTTTCATCGTCGCGACGGGGCGCAGTGACTACGAAAACCAAGTAAACAACGTATTATGTTTTCCCGGCTTTTTCAGGGGAATGCTGGACTGCCGCGCGCGCCGCGTGAACGATGAAATGAAGCTCGCTGCGGCGAAAGCAATCGCTGGAGTACTGACGAGAAAAGAGTTAAGCCGACGCCTCATTCTCCCAAAGCCTTTCGACAAGCGCGTCGTCCCAAAAGTTGCGAAAGCAGTGGCGCGAGTTGCGCGAAAAACCGGAGTTGCGAGAAAGTGAACTCCAACCAAATCGCTGATTTAACTTTCAAATTGATTCTTGAAGCGGAAACGCGTTTACCTCGCGGCGTTGAGCGCGCGTTGCGCGCCGCACTGCGCCGAGAAAAAAATAGTGTGGCGAAACTTCAACTTGAAACGATTTTGGAAAATGTTCGCTTGGCTGAAAAAAGCTTGTTGCCGATCTGCCAAGACACTGGATTCCTCGAATTCTTCGTTGACGACGCTCCCCAAAATTTTCCAGTAGTTGAAAAAGGAATTCGCGCGGGAGTGCACGAAGCCACGAAGAAGATTCCTTTGCGTCCGAACAGCGTCGACGCTTTGACTCGAAAGCCGTTAACTGCCAACGAACCATTAATTCACTTCGTCCCGTCGAAAAAAAAAGTCTTGACTGTCTTCGTGAAAGGCGCCGGAAGCGAAAATCAGACGCAGTTAACGATGCTGCCTCCTACCACGCCGCCTAAGAAAATAATTGAAGTCGTCGCTTCGTTCGTGAAACAACGCGCCGCTAGCGCTTGCCCTCCTTTCTTCGTCGGCGTCGGAATCGGCGGAACCGCCGAGGTAGCGCTTGGCTTGGCGAAGAAAGCATTGTTGCGTGAAAGCGCGTCAAACACAAACAAGCGCCTGGCTTTGATGGAACGTTCTTTGTTTGCGCGAATCAACAGTCTTGGAATTGGCGTCATGGGCTTAGGCGGTTCAACGACGACGCTTGGAGTGCGAATCGAATTGGCGCCTACGCATACTGCGTGCCTTCCCGTTGCAGTCGCGTTGAATTGCTGGGCTTTGCGCAAAGCCAGCGCTAGCCTTGAGTGATTCCATGCTTCTCAAGACGCCGCTTTGTTTGAACACCGTCAAAAAACTGCGGGCTGGCGACGTCGTTTTTCTAGACGGCGTCGTGTTCACGGCGCGAGACCAAGCGACTAGACGCTTGCTCGTGAAGCCGGATGCGATTCCGAAGAATTCCGTTGTTTACCATTGCGGGCCGCTGGCGAAGAAACTCGGGGGAAAATGGATTCTTGCTTCGGCTGGGCCGACGACGAGTTCGCGAATGAATGCCTTGCTTCCATCGCTCGTCCGCAAGTGCGGCGTTCGCGCGTTAATCGGCAAGGGCGGCGTCGACGTTGAAACCATTAAAGCGATGAAGGAGTGTTGCGTTTATTTGGCGGCAGTCGGCGGAGCCGGCGCGTTGTACGCTCGACAATTAAAGGTGTTGGGCGTGCGTTGGCTTGAACTCGGCGAGCCTGAAGCGCTTTGGATGCTTGAAGCACGCGGTTTTGGTCCGCTCATCGTGGCCATTGATTCTCGCGGTGTTAGTCTTTACTAGCGCGGCTGAAGGATTTTCTTCAACTGCGCGTAACTCGCGTTCGTCTTTATCGCTGTTCCCGAGTAGTGCGTTCGGCTCGCGCGAAAACCTTTTGTTTTCAATTTTTCGATTAGTGTTAGTTTGTTCGGCGAGTCGACTCGCAGTTTCGAGGCGAGCGAGTGCAAGTCGAAAAACCACGGCGGAAAATTTTTTTCTTCGGCGAGCAGTGAAGCAAAATTTTTTTCCTTCTCGTTTTCGGCGAGCGCAACCATTTTCTCTAGAAACGTAGCGTCATTTGTTTCACTTAGCCACAACGGCCCAGCAAAGTCGTTGCGTTCAAAACAAACGCCACATTTTTCTTTTGGAATGCCAGACTCTTCACGATGCCTGCACGCAGGACAGTAGTTCACGAAACCGAGTTCGTGCAACGACTCGTCTGCTTTTCGCGCTCCTTCGCGTACTCGCGCGATTATTTTCACGTAATGTTCTTGATACCAGCAAGCGAGTGGTTCCACCCCAAGTTCCAAACGCGCGGCCGTTCGCGCGAGCGCGCCGAGGATTATGCGAAGCGCTGTTTCGTGCGAAAACTCGCAATACAACGGGTGCGCGGCGTAATTGCGCAAGCAAGGCGCGGGGTAGCGACCAGCGCTGCTGGCGAGATCGGTAGCGGTGACGGAAACAACGCCGCCGTAGCGGACAGCACGCAACGCGTTTTCGAGAAAAGGCGCTGGCGTACCGAATGGGTCGAGGTCAACCCAATTGAATTTGTGAGCGTGTTTTGCGAGAAAAGCGTTGGCTTCGTCGCAAGCGAATTTCACGCGCTTTATTCCAGCTTTCTTTGCGTTGAGTTTCGCTTCACGGATTGCTTGCGGGCTCGCGTCAACGAAAACAATTTCGCGTTGCGCATTGCCTGTCGCAGCAGCGTAGGCAATGCCTCGCGCTCCCCCGGCGCAAAAAACATCGGCGACTACAGGTTTTTTTGGAAGGATTTCAAGCGCAAGCGCGGTGCGAAGCGCGAGCGCTGAAAACGAACGGTTGAAGTTCATTCGCGGGTTGAAGAAAACCGCGTTGCTTTTCTTTCGCATGGCTTTATTTATTCGCGCAGTATTATTATTCGCTTTTGATTTACTGAAGAGAGGTTTTTCGTGCGTCCACGCAAGTACTCCTCGAGCTTCGCAAGAAGAATGTTGTTCGCATCATCACTCGCGTAATCAAGTAGGTTGGGCAGCACGCCACACGAGTAAGTTTCGCTTACGAGCCTTCCATATTCTTCAAGCAACGCCGCGATTTCCTCGTTTTTTAAGTGCTTGCAAGCAACGAATTTCTTAGAGTACTCGACTTGCTTTCTGGCGTTTCGCCTCAATTCACGCTCGAATCTTTTGAGGAAAGCAGCGTCACCACATTTCGCGAGAACCGCTTTGCCTAAGCGCGCGGTCTTTCTGCGAGCAGTAAAGCCGGCAGTCAAAGTTCTTGTACCACCAAAGCCAGTCTTGAGTTCCGCCAATTATTTTTCTGATTCCAAAACAGATTCCTTTGCAGGCAGCGTCTATTGGAAGCAATGGAACTCGGCGAATGCTTTCAAAATAGTGCCACTTCGCCAAAAGCGCTTTTCGCCTCCGTCTCGCCGCGCGAATGATTAAAATAAGCAGCGCCGCTTAAAAATTGTCGTATGAAAGTTAAAGGCGTTGTTTTGAACAAGACGTTGTCCTCCAATCCCGGCTACTGGTTATTGTGTCCAAACGCAAAACAAAATCAAAGATTCGTTTTCGTGGATCAGTGGGCTACGCAAAGCGATTACGCGCTCGGCGACTCTTTGAGTGTGGAAGGAAGCGAGAAAAAAAGCGAGGAAGCGAAATTCGGCTGCACGAAAATCGATGCAGACGAAATCACTTTGCTTTCGTCTAGCGAGCACGCTTACTTGTCCGCTCAAGCGAATGCATTAATAGAAAAGGAGTGCGCGCCGCTGTCTCCGACTCCAAAATTGTTTTTCGACGACACTGCAATGCAACGCTTGGCTCCAGAGTTCGATAGAGTCGCGCGCTTGCTGGCTGAACGCGTTTTCACGCTTAGTCCGATTCTTATTCGCCACCACGATGACGCCGACGGAATCACTTCCGGTTTGCTAGTCAAGCACGCGGTGCTGGATTTCGCGCGCCGCGCCAGCGTTCCATTTCCAAAAAATTTTTTGCGGAGCGAGTGGACTGATTACGCTATTTACGACGCACAACGCGTGCTTGAAGACCGGAATTGGGCGCTTGGCTTTCAAAAAAAGCCGTTGTTGCTGCTTCTAGACCACGGTGGAAACACTGATTCTTTCGAGGCGGTAAAGGAAGCAAATTCTTTCTTCGACGTCGTCGTCGTCGACCACCACCCGCCTGCTGACCAACTGCGTTTTCACTGCCTCGCTTTTGTCAATGCTTTTTTCGCTGGCGGCGGCTCACGGCACACTACGGGCTTGCTTTGCTTTGAAGTTGCGCGGCGAATGCAGCGTTCTCCGCGGGAAGAATTTCTCTGGATTTCACTTGAAGGCGACCACTCTGACTACCGCAAGCGTGAAAGCGGCTGGGCTAGTTCACGCGTTCTCGCACTCGAGTATTTGTCGCAGACGAAGCACTCTCTCGACGACTGTGAAAAACTTTTTTCAGACGAGCAAACGCTCGACTTGTATTACAAGAAGGCGCGAACCGCGATAGAAGATATGCTGACGGAAGCGCGTAAGAACACGAAGGTTATGCGCGTGCCGCGGCGCGACGGCGCAGGCGACGCGATCGTTCAAGTCGCGCGCCTCGGCTTCCTTAAAAAAAACAGTTTTCCAAGCAAGTCGCTAGCCATTAATGAAGTACACAACGCAGTCGAGTATTCAGACGCGGCGCTAGCCGTTGTCAGCATTGGCTTTATTAATGATTCGCTGAGTTTCCGCGGAAGCAAGCCGGCTGGCGCGCTCGGCTTCAAAGCAAACGAAATCATTGAACGCTTAAAAAAACAGTTCGGTTCAGCGGTGCGCAGCGGTGGAGGACACGAGCTCGCGGCGAGCATGCGTTTCGACGCCGACGCTGGCGCGAAAATCCTTGAAGCAGCCGTAGAGGAAGCAAAGCGCGCGTTAAGCGGTTGAGATGCAAGTGGTTTCTCGCTCGTGCGCAAGTAATTTATTTAAGTTTGCTTCGCCTGATTTAAAAGGAGTAAAAGGTTGTCGAGATGGCTGAAAAAAACGAGAAAAGCAAGGATTCTTTGTTCGACGAAATCACTGCGACGACGCAAGTAGAAGGTTCTCTACCGTTGTTGAACCCGATTCACTCTAAGCACGTCGCCGACACCACGCGCTCTCAAACGAACGCGCGCGTCACGCGCTTGCGCGCCGCCGAGTTGTTTCTCGAAGCGTGCGCGCTCGAAGCGACGATTGATTCTAAAATTCCAGGAATAGTCTTCGAACACAAACTCATCATTAATTACGACGACAAGTGCTTCGTTAAAACCACGGCGCGCGCAGAAAAAACGCTTTCGTGCATATTGAAGGGCAAGCTCTTCGGCGGAGTTGTTTGCCCGATTAAAAACTTGTCGCGAGCCGAACGCGCAGCGCTCGAGGAACACGTGCGCTTGCTGAACAAGTCGGTGGCAAAGCGCGTAGCCGTCATAATAAATCCAGTATACTTTGCTTCAAAGTAATTTCGTCAAACAAATTCAGCATAAAGTTTTTCCCACCGTCTTGCAACCAGTGGAACGTCTACGCGCCGCGCAGTCTCGCGCGCGCCGTCCGAGAGCCTAGCGCGCTTTCCTTTGCTCGCTTCAAGGATTCGCAGTATTTTTTCCGCGCAGTCGCTAGCATCGTTCGGCTTGAATAAAAAACCGTTTTCGTTGTCACGGACTTCTTCCTTGAAGGCGAGGGCGCGGGCAGCGACTGCCGGCGTGCCGCAAGCCATTGCTTCGAGCAACACTAGTCCTTGAGTTTCAAAAGTGCTCGCGCTCGCGATGCAGTCCGCGGCGGAGTACAGCAAAGGGAGTTCGCCTTCGTCGACGAACCCTGGAAACAACACGTCTCCACACAACGCGAGTCGGCGGGCGAGCTTCAAGCATTCGGGTTTAGCGGGTCCTTCGCCTGTTACAACTAGTTTCGCGCGAATGCGTTCTTGAACTAATGGCAAAGCGCGAATGATGACGTCAACGTTTTTTTCCTTGCTCAACCGCCCAGCGACGAGTACAAGCGCTTCGCCGCGAGGACACCACTTCTTTTTTTCTTTTTCGCGCGCAGCACGCGAGGCTGGCTTGAAGCGATTGCAGTCCACAGGGTTCGGCACTACGCAAAGCGGCGCGTCTACGCCGTGGTTTTCGAGTTCGCGCTTGATTACCATGCTTGGTGCAGTTACTACGCAGAATTTCTTGTAGAAACGGCTGCAAGCGCGCCACAACAATTCTCGAGTAACCTCGCCAAGCATTCTTGGTTTAAGAAATTTTTCGGCTGCATGCGGCACGAGCGTGTGGAACGTTCCGACGAGCGGCAGGTGCAGGGCTCGCGCCGTTGCTTTCGCGGTGACGCCCATTGAAGCGAGCGCGTGACAGTGGACGACTTGAATTTTTTCTTTGCGTGCCGTTTTGATTGCCTGAAAAGGGTGGAGGGCGATTTTGTATTGCTTGTAGAACGGGAACGAGAAGCCCGTGTAGTAGTGCACCTGCGAATCACGGTTCGCACGCGCCGCGGCGCGAGAACCACTCGCGTAAACAGAGACGAAGTGGCCGCGGCGCTGTAGTGCGGCGCGGTTTGTGTCGAGTGAACGTACGACTCCGTCGACGTTCGGATGAAAAGAATCGGTAAAGAAAGCAATGCGCATTGCTTTTCACTTCCAGATTAGAAGAGCTGCTGCAACGAGGATGATGGAGCTAAGCAAGATGACTGGCGCGACTATTTTCGCGATGGCAATGATTGAATTAATCGTGGAAAGCATTTCGCTTTGGCTTTCCGCGCCCATGACTGCGACGCGCACTCGCGCTTCAGTGAAACGAGCCGTGCAAACTTCTAAATCGCGTAAAGCTAGCGCCACAGCTTGCTTGACTGCGTCAAGTAGTTCGTCTTGCCGCGCGCTTCCTGGAAGCGGGTTGTATACGAGCGCAAGCGAATTCACAGAGTGAGTGTCGCTCGTAATTAGTTCCGCCCACTTGAAGCCAAATTCTTGCTTCAGCGCCTCAACCACTCGGTCGCGAAAACTCGGCGTCGAGTTGTTTGCATCGATTAAAACAAGGCAATAACGCATGCCGCGAATTTCGAATACCGCGGCTCGAATTCCAGCGCGCCCAATGCCTTGAGACGGAGTGAAACTTGCTTCGATGACTGCGGCGACGCCGAGTTTGAAAGCGCTTTGCTTTGGTGGCGCTAGCGAGCGAGCAACGTTTTCGTATTCCTCGAATTCTTCACTGCCTGCCTTGACTTCCGTCCTGTCGGTAAGACAATTGTGTCTGTCCGCAATCGCACACTCGCCACCGAGTTGCCTCGCGCACTCAGCGCGCAGTGCTTCGCCGAGGCCGAATTCGAAGTCTTCAGTGCTTTTAGGGTGGCGCGAAATAGAGGCGAAAGCAAAAAGCGGTTTTTTTCCGAAAGCGAATCCCGCGATGCTAGCGTCGCCAGCGCGAGCTTCGAAGAAACCCGCTGTTTTCGCTGGCGAAAGCGAGGTTTTTCGCGTTGCCGTTAGTGCTTGTTCGATTGCGTGCGCGACTCGAGTGTAATCACTCGACTGCACTGGATTAAAGTCGTGGTTAACTAGCCCGTGAAATACGAAGACGCGGCCGTGGCGTTGTTCAAGCTCGGCGCTCAAGCGAACAGGATATTCGCTTCCGCCAACATTTCCGAACGGACCAAAGTGTAACGACGGGACGACGAACAACGCTTTAGGCTTTCCCGATGCCGTCTCGAACGACAATACGCGCACTGGCGCGATTACAGGTTCCCCTATCTCTTCAAGGACTTGCTCGAGTTCTTTGCTTCCGTGAATCGTTTGCGCGAAAAAAAGCGCTGCGGCTTGAACTGCGCTGATTCCCAAATTTCTTTTTGCAGGCGCGTTGATGACGTAAAACAGAGACCACAACGCGAGCAACAAAACAGCGGTTGCGAGTAATAGCTTGACTCCAGTAACTATTGGCGACTCTATAGCTACGCCTGCCTCAAAAAAAGAAACGCGCGCCCACAAGAACAAGAAAGCAAGATTGAAGAACGGCTGAAGAAGTGACGCTGGAACTGCTCGCCAGCCAGCGTTGAGCGCAACGAAGGAAACTAGGAACCAGAGCGCTGCGGTAAGTGCGTTTGCAACGATGAATGCGACGACCAAATCGAAGTTCGCGAGGCGGTTTGCGACGATTCCAATCGCGTAAACAATCGAGGCGAGGACTGCCGCCGCAAGAGACAAAAACAAATAGTACCGGAAAACGCTGCGGAACTCGCGGGGCGAAGTAACTCCCGCT